>DATJOK010000184.1:0-3865 GCA_035507155.1 Allostellaceae bacterium | reverse complement strand
ATGGCGCGGGCGAAATGCGTCACCGCGTCGACGTTCGGCCAGTAATCCATCGCGCCGGTGAAGGCCAGCACGGTGCGGCCCGGGGGATAGGGATTGGGATAGTCGCGCTCCGGCGAGAAATAGTCGCTGTCGACGCCGTTCGCGATGTGATGCACGCGGCCACTAAGCTCCGGCGCGGCGGCGCAGAAGAGCGCCGCCTCCGCCTCGGTGGCGAACAGCGTCTGGTCGAAACGCGCCGCCACCTGCTGCTCGACTCGGCGCAGCGCGCGGCCCTCGCGCCGCCAGATCAGGGCCTTGAGTCCAGCCATGCGGCGACCGTATTCCAGCCACTTCTCGGAATCGAGATCGACGAGATCGGCGATCCGCCGCAGCGGCTGCCGGGTCCCCGGAGGAATGTACTGCGCCATCGCCGAGCAATAGGCGAAGGCGCGCGCCAGGCCGGGGCGCGCGAGCGCGCTCTCGACCCAGCGGGCAAGACGGCGGTCGAAATAATAGGGCAGAGTCAGCGGCAGGCGCTGCGCCAGGCCCTTGAGGCTCCGCCAGCGCGCGCTCCGAGGGTCGAGCGGCACGAAGCAGCAGTCGCGGCAGATCCCGCGCAGCGGCGCCTCGAACTGCCAGTCTCGGGGATCGTCGATGAAGCAGCCGAGATGTACCTCGTGGCGTGCCGCCAGATGGCGCAGGAAGTTCCAGGAGCGGATCTTGTCGCCCTTGTCAGGCGGATAGGGAATGCGATGGGCGAGGAACAGGAGTTCGGCCATGGCACTCAGACGAAATTCCGCACGATCGGGGGGCCGAGCAGATTGGCGATCGGCAGGGGGAGCCGCTTCCAGAGCGCAATGAAGAGTCGGAGCTTGGGATTGAGCGGATTGATGTCGGGCGGCTTGTCGCCGCGGCGCAGCAGGAATTGATAGTGCAGCGGCTCCGGCAGGAAGCCCCAGTTCTTCTTGAAATCGAAGGCGCCAGTGCCGCGCTTGCTGCGGCCGAAATCGAACAGGCGACAACCGCGCTCGCAGGCGCGCCGCATGACTTCCCAGTACATGACGTCATTGGCGGCGAGGTCGCGCGCCTCCCGTGTGCCGCCGCCGTAATAGGGCAGCACCTGGTCGCGGAAATAGAAGCTGAGGACGCCGCTTACCGGGCGCCCCTCCTGCGTCACCATCAGGATCTCGCAGTCGTCGGCGAATTCCCGCTTCAGCTCCTCGAAGTAGCGGCGCGAGAACACCGGCGTGCCGAGATTGCGCACGCTCTCGGCATAGACCCGGTGCAGCCGATCGGCGCCGGCATCGATCTCGCTCTCGAGGCCGAGCTTGAGCCCCTTGCGGATCATCGCCCGCTGCTTGCGCGGGATCGCCTGCATGTTGGCCTCGACCTCGGGCTTGATGGTCTTGCGGAAGGTGACGTAGAGGTCGGATTTCTCCACCAGCCCCTGATAGGGCTGCGGCGAGAGCGTCCGATACTCGAGATGACCGACGCCGAGCCGGTCCGCGAGCGCCCGCGCCGCGGCATCAAGCGCGCGGGCGGCCTCGTCGTTCATGGCCGCGGGGCCGCCATAGACGCAGAATGCCGTCGAGGTGAGCGAGGCGCCGAGCAGCTGACTCGTCGCATGGACCAGCGGCAGCACCCCCTCGATGACGCCGTCGCGCTCCGCGTAGAGGTAATGCGCGCGATGGCGGAAGACGCGCTCGATGACCCGCTTCCAGCCGGCGCGGTGAAAGAAAGTGGCGCTCGGACATTGGGCGACGAAGCCGTCCCAGGCGCCGAAGCGCGGCTCCTCGAGCTCGGCGATGCGGATCGCGCCCGGCACGGACCCTATCACCCCGCGGCGCCAATGACATCGGCGAAGGCTTCGTCCATGCGGCACCAGCGGAAATCCCTGAGCAGCCGGCCGAGCCGCGCCTCCATCCGATCGAGGTTCAGATAGTGCCGCGCGCGGCTCTTCAGCGGAGCGTCCGCGACCCGCGGCTGCTCCGGATCGAGCTCCCAGGGGTGGAAGTAGAAGATGCAGGGCTTGCCGTCGGCGCGCGCCACCTGGCGCAAAGCCCAGCGCGAGGCGGCGTAGGGAAAGAGGCGGAAATAGCCGCCGCCGCTGCAGGGCAGATTGCGGCCGAACAGCGAGAGCGTCGTCATCGGGATCTCGACCAGGCCGTGCGTGCCGCGTCGATGGCTGAACCGCGGCGCCTCCGGCATGCCGTAGAGATCGTGCACCACCGGATAGACGCTGGAGCTGTAGGCGTGCCCCTCCTCCGCCAGGATGTCGAAGGCCCAGAGGCTGCGGCCATCGATCGAGAAGCTGGCGGCGCGATAGCCCCGCACCGTCGTCTGGCCGACATCCTCCAGGAGCGCCTTGGTGCGCCGGACATCGGCGCGGAACTCCTCCGGCGACTGCTCGAAGACGCGGTGATGGGCATAGCCGTGGCTCGCGAGCTCGTGCCCCTCGGCAACGATGCGGCGCACCACCTGGGGATAGCGCTCGGCGATCCAACCCAGGGTGAAGAAGGTGGCACGGACGCCACGGTCGGCGAAGAGCTGCAGCACCTTCTCGGTGTTGCGCTCGACGCGGCAGGGGTATTGCGACCAGTCGGCACGGCCGATCTGCCCGGCGAAGGCCTGCACCTGGAAGAAGTCCTCGACGTCGACGGTCATCGCGTTGCCCGGCGCGGCGACGCGAGGCGCGCCAGTTGCCGCCGGCGCAGGCCGCTCCCGAGCTTCCGTTGCCGGCATCACGGCTTGTCGTCCTTCGACATCTCTTTCGCCTCGCGCTCGGTCGCGCCGACGAGATAGGTCGCCAGCAGATCGATGGCACGCCGCAGCATCCGGTCGTGGTTCTTGACCGATCCCTCGAGCACGCCGACCCGATCTTCGAGATTGGGCGTTACCGCCGTGTTGCGGACGCCGCTCTTTGAATAGAGCTGCGGTGCCGCGGGCGCCGGCGCGGCCGCCTCCTGGGCGGCGGTTGCGGCGCCGGCGCGCGCGCTCTCGCCGTAGAGCTCGCCGCCGACCTCGTTCACCGCCTTCTCGTCGATCTCGTGCACCTGCTCCAGCATGCCGTAGACCAACAGGCGGTCGCAGAGCGTGTTGACCTCGCGCGGCACGCCCGAGGTGAGCTGATGGATCTGCCGGAACGCTCCCGGCGTGAAGACGGGATCGCGCTGCCAGTTCACCAGCCGAAGCCGATGCTCGACGTAGGACTGAGTCTCCTCGGCGCTGAGCGGTCCCAGGTGATAGGAGGCGATCACCCGCTGGCGCAGCTGCAGGAGATCGCTGCTGGCGAGGATGCCCTGGAACTGCGGCTGTCCCAGCAGGCAGAACTGGATCAGCGCCGTGTCCCTGGCCTGGAAGTTGGACAGCATCCGCAGCTCCTCGAGGGAGCGCATCGGCAGGTTCTGCACCTCGTCGACCAGCACCAGGACGCGTCGGCCGCGGCGCTGATTCTCCAGCAGGAAGGTCTCGAAGCGCCGCAGCAGGGTCGCCTTGTCGACACCCTGGGTCGGGATATCGAAGGCGGAGGCCACCATGCGCAGCGTGTCGTCGGCCTCGATCTGGGTCGTCACCAGCTTCGCCGCGAGGTAGCGCGAGCTGTCGAGCTGCTCCAGCACGTGGCCCAGCAGCGTCGTCTTGCCGGTGCCGATGTCGCCGGTGATGACGATGAAGCCGTCGCCTTGGTGAATGCCATAGCGCAGGTAGGCCATCGCCTTCTGATGCACCTGGCTGCTGTAGAAGAAGCGCGGATTCGGGCTGAGCTGAAACGGCTTGCCGCTGAGCTTGTAGAAGCTGGTGTACATGGCGCCGGGGCCTAAAACTTCTTGCTGACCGATATTCCGACGGTGTCGACGTCCGTGCGATCCGAGGAGCTCGACGTCGCGCT
>DATJOK010000183.1:0-9836 GCA_035507155.1 Allostellaceae bacterium | reverse complement strand
GTGATGCTGAGATTGGAGAGGTCGGCCTGGCGGAGATCGTCGTTGCTCATCGCATGCCCCTGGAAGCACTCCGGACGGAACTCGCCAGAGCCTCGCCGGGAATGCTTAAGGGAGGGTTAGCGGCCGGGGCGGGCGGTTGCCGGACCCGGCCGGCGGCGCGGCCGCGCCCCGCCGGCGGAGGTCTTGAGCACCGCCAGCATGCGCTCGATCTCCGCCGGCGAGAGCTTGCGGATGCGCTCGGCCAGCAGGTTCGCGAGCTCGGTCGCCTGGGGCGCGAGGCCTGCGGTGTCGACGGTGACGCGGGGATGCGAGAGCTTGGCGAGGCGGATGAGCTCGTCCGCCTCGTCCCAGATGATGTTGAGCTGGGCGCAAAGCGCCACCACCATCGGATGCGCCGGCCGGCCGCGCCGGCCGTGCTCGAGCGCCGAGAGATAGGCCGGCGAGACGCCGAGGGACTCCGCCATCTGCTTCAGGGTCATGCCGCGCTCGGTGCGGATCTGCCGCAGGCGCACGCCGAAAGGCGTCATCGGATCCGCCGGAGCAGTACGTAGAGCGCGCCGGAGCCGCCGTCCTTCGGCTGCGCCCAGGAGAAGGAAAGAATGAGCGCCCGGAGCGGCGGCAGGTTGAGCCAGCGCGGCACCGCCTCCTTGAGGACGCCGCGGGCGCCGTCGCGGGAGCCCTTGCCAGTGATCACCAGCACCGAGCGGCAGCCGCTTTCCTGCGCGTGCGGCAGGAAGCGCTCCAGCGCCCGATGCGCCTCCTCTTGCGTCAGGCCATGGAGATCGAGGCGCGCCTCCACCGGCAGCCTGCCACGCCGATGCTTCTCCGCCGTGCGGCGATCGACGCCCGGCGCGTGGCCCGCCGTCAGCGACGGCAGCGCGGATGATTTCTTCGGCGGCGCCACGCGCGGCACGACGCTGCGAGCGGGTGCCGCCGGCTCCTCGGCGGGCTCGGGCGCCGCGCGCCGGGGCGCGAGACGCTCGACACCTTCCATCGAGCGGCGCCAGAGCGCGCGCTCGTCGCGGCTAGGATGCCGCCCCATCGTCGATCAGGATGATGTGCAACCGGCGCGGCCCATGGGCGCCGAGCTCGATCCGCTGCTCGATGTCGCCGGTGCGCGACGGGCCGGTGATGAAGTTGACGGTGCGCGGCATCGACCACTCGGTGCCGCCCTGCTTCTGCCGCTCGCGCAGCCGGTCGAAGCCGTCCTCGTAGGTGGCGGCGACCTGGTCGGCGCGCAGCACCACCAGGTGATCGTCCGGCAGGAAATTGTTGCGCGTCGGCGCCTCGGGTCCGGAGGTCAGCATCAGCGTGCCGGTCTCGGCGATCGCCGCGAAGCAGGCGGTGACGCCCACCGAGTCCTTGTCCTCGGCGCGGCCGCGGCGGATCTCGAGGAGCGGCCGCTCGGCCCAGGGAATGCCGTCGAGCTGCGGATCGGGCGTCATCACCAGCTTCGACGGCAGGTTCCGCTCGGCGAGATAGTCGGCGACCGCGCCCGGCACCTCGGTGGCGGAGCTCACCCGCGTCACCGTGGTCTGCACCTCTTCCGCCATCTTCACGAAGAGATCGATCTGGCCGCGGTGGTCGAGGCTGGCGGCGCGCCTGGGGATCACATTGCGGTGCGGAGCGGCGAGCTTCGCCCGGAGCGCCGACGCCTTGGTCTCATCGAGCGCCCCGCGCTTCAGCGACTTCCGGATCCCGCCCAGGATCTGATCGCGGCCGTCGCTCATGATGGATGCGCCACCGAGACACAGGGGCCTTTGACACGCGCGTCATGCCCGGCCTTGAGCCGGGCCTCCACGTCTTTGCTCGCGACGAAAGGCATGGATGGCCGGGTCACCCCCGGACTTTGATCCGGGGGCGGCCACGACGAAAGAGAAAGAGCCAATCGCATCGGGCTCATGCCGCCTTCTTCTTCTGCCGCTCCGCCCAGAGGCTCTGAAAACTTCTCCCCTCGGGCGCCGGCATGTCGCGGACCTGGGTCCAGCCGTTGGCGAGCGGGAGAGTGCGGAAGCGGCCGTGGCGGCGGCCGAAGAATCCCAGCACGCGGGTCGCGATGTCGGTCATCGCGTGATAGAGCGCGGGGCGCTTCGCGGCGAAGGCCCAGAGCGAGAGGCCGGTGCGGAAGGGCGCCGGCGACAGCTTCTTCTCGAACTCGCGCTCGCGCCAGTGCCGCATCATCTTCGGGAGCGGGATCTTCATCGGGCAGACGCTCTCGCAGCGCCCGCAGAAGGTGGAGGCGTTCGGCAGGTTGCCGGCCTCCTCGACACCGATCAGGCTCGGCGTCAGCACCGAGCCCATGGGGCCCGGATAGACCCAGCCATAGGCGTGGCCGCCGACGGCGGAATAGACCGGGCAGTGGTTGAGACAGGCGGCGCAGCGGATGCAGCGCAGCATGTCCTGGAACTCGGTGCCGAGCATGGCGCTGCGGCCGTTGTCGAGCAGCACCACGTGATACTCGGCCGGCCCATCCGTATCCTCGGGGCGGCGCGGGCCGGTGGAGAGCGTGGTGTAGGTGGAGAATTCCTGTCCGGTGGCGCTGCGCGCCAGCAAGCGGAGGATGGTGGCGGTATCCTCCAGCGTCGGCACCGCCTTCTCCAGGCTTGCCAGCACGATATGCGCCTTGGTGAGAGTCTGGGTCAGGTCGCCGTTACCCTCGTTGGTGACGATGACGCTGGTGCCGGTCTCCGCGATCAGGAAATTGGCGCCGGTGATGCCGACATCGGCAGTGAGGAATTTCTGCCGGAGCTCCATCCGCGCCTCGTCGCACATGGCGCGGGCATCGGGCAGCGGCCGGTTCGGATCGAGATCGGTGTGGTGGGCGCGGAATGCGTCCGCCACCTGCTCCTTCACCAGATGCACCGCCGGCGCGATAATGTGGCTCGGCGGCTCGTGGCGGAGCTGGATGATGTATTCGCCGAGATCGGTCTCCACCGGCGTGATGGCGTTGGCCTCGAGATAGTCGTTGAGCGCGATCTCCTCGGCGATCATCGACTTGCCCTTGGTGACGGTCTTGGCGTCGAGCCGCTGGCAGATCGCCAGCACGGTCTCGCGCGCTTCCGCCGGCGTCCGGCACCAATGGACGTGCCCGCCGCGTGCCACCACGTTCTTCTCGAAGGTCTCGAGATAGAAATCGAGATGCTCCAGCGTGTGGTTCTTGATCGCCCGCGCCGTCTCGCGCAGCTCCTCGAATTCCGGCAGCTTGGCGAAGGCTTGGGCGCGCTTCACCTGGAAGCCGGTCTTCACCATGCCGAGCGCCTTCTGCAGCGTGGCGTCGACCAGCGCGTCGTGGACATTCGACTTGAACTTGTGGCTGGTGGCGAGCATCAGCGGTTCTCCGGCGCGCCGATCGGCGCCACCTCGTCCGCCATGTCCGCCAGCACCTCGGCGACGTGGCGCACGGTGATCTCCTTACCCTGGCGCTGCAGCTTGCCGGCCATGTTGAGGAGGCAGCCCATGTCGCCGGCGATGAGCGTGTCGGCGCCGGTCGCCAGGATGTCGGCGGCCTTGTCGCTCACCATCTTGTCGGAGATCTCCGGGTACTTGATACAGAAGGTGCCGCCGAAGCCGCAGCAGATCTCGGCTCCCGGCAATTCCCTGAGGGTGAGGCCGTCGACCGAGGCGAGGAGGCGGCGCGGCTGCAGCTTGACGCCGAGCTCGCGCAGCCCCGAGCAGCTGTCGTGATAGGTGGCGGTGCCGGCGCAATGCGCCACCACGTGATCCATGCCGCGCACGTCCACCAGGAAGGAGACGAGCTCGTAGGTGCGCTTGGCGAGATGCTGCACCCGCTGCGCCATCGCCGGCTCGTCGGCGAACATCTCGGGATAGTGGGAGCGGATCTGCCCGGCGCAGGAGCCCGAGGGCGCCACCACGTAGTCGAAGCCCTCGAAGGCAGCGATCACCTGGCGCGCCAGCGCCTTGGCATCCGCCTTGTCGCCGGAATTGTAGGCGGGCTGGCCGCAGCAGGTCTGGAGGCGCGGCACCTCCACCGTGCAGCCCGCCTCCTCCAAGAGCTTCACCGCCGCGAAGCCGACGCTGGGCCGGAAGAGATCGACCAGGCAGGTGACGAAGAGGCCGACGCGCACGGGCTGCTCGGAGACCACCGGGGCAATCCTCAGGGGAAGTTTACCGCCTTGAGAATGGCGAGAGATTCGCCTGGTTGCAACCGCGTTTCGCGGCGTCTCAGCTGGTGGGCGCGACCGTCACCGTCTTCGGGAGCAGCAGATACTCGGCGCCCCGCGCGCGTTGGTAGCCCGCGTTGCGCTCCGCCTCGGGCCCGTGGCCCCAGAAGACGTCGCCGCGCACCGGGCCACGGATGGCGCCGCCGCTGTCCTGCGCCACCAGCAGGCGGCGGATCTCGCCGATCCTGTCGTCGCTGGCGGCGAGCCAGACCGGCGCGCCCAAGGGCAGGAAGCTGCGGTCGACGGCAAGGCTGCGGCCCGGCGTCAGCACCACGCCTTCGCTGCCGAGCGGTCCATCGCCCTTGAGGTCGCGGAAGAAGACGTAGGAGGGGTTCGCGTCCATGATCGCCTTGGCCTGGTCCGGATGCGCAGCGAGCCAGGCGCGGATCGACTGCATGTTGACGTTGTCGCGGTCGAGCAGGCCGCGATCCGCCATCACCTTGCCGATCGCCACATAGGGCCAGCCGTTCTGCCCGTCATAGCCCACGCGCTGAACGCTGCCGTCCGGGAGCGTGACGCGGCCGGAGCCCTGGATCTCCAGGAAGAAGGCGGCGATCGGATCCTCGACCCAGAGCAGCGGCAGATCGAGCTTCTCGAGCGAGCCGGCCTCGATCTGCTCGCGGGTGTCGTAGGGCTTGAGGCGGCCGCTCACCACGCGGCCGGCGATCCGCTCGCCTCTGAGATTGGGGCGGAAATCGCCGAGCTCCACCATGACGAGATCGGGCGGCCGCTTCAGCAGGGGGGTCTGGAAGACTCCACCGCGCGCGCGTGCGCCGGCGAGTTCCGCCTCGTAGTAGCCGGTGAAGAGTCCCTCGGTGACGGCGTTGTTGGCGCAGCGATAGGGCTGGAACCAGGTCTCGAAGAACTGCCGCGCCGCTGTGTCGTCGTTGTCGGGAACCGTGGCGGCGGCGGCGCAGGGCTGGCGCCAGTCGGCGACGGTGCCGGCGATGCCGTTCGGGCCGACCTTCTCGCCGTCGGCGAATTTGAGCCGCGTGGCGCAGGATCTAAGGAGCGCCGGCAGCGCCTCGCTCTGATGGTCGGCGCTCCATCCCCCGAGATCGCCGAAGCCCGCCGGCAGCAGCACCAGATGATCGGGCGGCGGCTTCGGCGCGGCGCAGCCTGCGAGGAGCAGCAGAAGAAGTGTCGCGATCCCCCGCCGCACGGTCAGGTGCTGCGGGTGGCGACGAGCTGCCAGTTCGGATCGCGCGAGCGGATGTCGCGGGCGAAGGTCCAGAAGTCGGTCTTCTCGACCACCTGATCGGGATCGCCGTCGACCACGGCGCCGTCGGCGGCGCGGGTCACATTCACCTGATCGGAGATGAACTTCACCGTCGCGCTCGCGGTGCTGCCGCTGACGCCGGCCTCGACGAGATCGACGGTCTTCACCGAGAGCAGGTTGGTCTCATGCGTCTCCTTCGCCGCCTGGCGCTGCGTGATCGCCTCGGCGAAGGAGCGATAGACCTCCTCGCTGAGGAGCGGCTTCAGCGCCTGGGTGTCGGCGGCGGCAAAGGCGTTGACGATGATCTCGAAGGCGCCGCGCGCGCCTTGCAGGAAAATGCGCTCGTCGAAACTGCGATCGACGGATTTGAGGCGCTGGACGCCCTCTGCGAGCGACATCGGCTGCGCCGGCGCCGCCGTCGCGACCGGCGTCGCCGTGCCCTCGATCACCGGGCCGGGGCCGGGCGGCGGCGACTGCGGCTGCGGCGGCGCGCGGAAGGACATCGGGCCGAGGCCCGGGCGCGGCCGCTCGTTTCCGGTGCGCCGTCCCAGCACGCTCCGGAGCCGGAACGCCAGGAACACCACCACGATGGCGAAGAAGATGAGCGATCCCAGATGAAGGTTGTCGCCCATCAGGCATGCCTCTCGGTCATTCCGGCTAAAATGGGGGCTTCCCGGGGAAAGGGCAAGCGAGCCTTCCCGTTGCCATCCCCCCATCCGGGTCTGCGGCAGCCCCGCCTTCGCCACCGGCCCCCCGCTTGCCGGCGGCCCCGCTCTCTGCTCTAAAGACCCCGCCATGATCCTGATTCGCCACGGCCAATCCGAGTTCAACGTGGTCTACAGCGTGACCCGCAGGGATCCGGGCATTCCCGATCCGCGCCTCACCGAGGAGGGGAAGCGGCAGGCGAAGGCCGCCGCCGAAGCGCTCCGCGAGGAGGGGCTCGAGCGGCTGATCGCCAGCCCCTATACCCGCGCCCTGGAGACGGCGGAGATCGTCGCCGCGGCGCTCGACCTGCCGATCTCGGTCGAGCCTCTGGTCGGCGAGCGCGCCGCCTTCACCTGCGACATCGGTTCGAGCCCGGCGGAGCTCAAGACGCGCTGGCCGCATCTCGATCTCGATCATCTCGATGAGCAATGGTGGCCGGCGCATGAGGAGGCGGAGGAAGGCCTCGCCGAGCGCTCCGCCCGCTTCCGCGCCCAGATGGCGGAGCGCCGGGACTGGCGGCATATCGGCGTCATCACCCATTGGGGCTTCATCCGCAGCCTCACCGGCCTCACGGTTCCGAACTGCGCCGTGCTGCGCATCAATCCCGAGCGGCCGGAGCTCGAGCCCGAGATGCTGCTGCCGAGGCGCTGATCCCGCGCGGTTGTGCGGGTCGCCGCTTCCGTGCTAGGCAGCCCCCGAATCAGGGAGCCTCACCGCATGTCACCGCCCAGCGATGCGGCGCCGCAATCGGCACCGCCCCAGCAGCTCATCATCAACGCCCAGTACGTGAAGGATCTTTCCTTCGAGAGCCCGCGCTCGCCGCACAGCCTGCTGTCGCAGCAGCAGGCGCCGGAAGTCTCCCTCAACGTCGACGTCAAGGCGCGCGGCCTCGGGCCCGAGGTCTACGAGGTGATGCTCACCATCAACGCCACCGCCAAGCACGGCGCCGAGACCGCCTTCCTGGTGGAGCTCACCTATGGCGCGGTGGCGACGGTGCAGAATACGCCGCAGGACGTCCTGCCGTTCCTGCTCTTCGTCGAGACGCCGCGGATCATGTTCCCCTTCGCCCGCGCGATCCTCTCCGAGGCGACCCGGGACGGCGGCTTTCCGCCGCTGATGATCAACCCGATCGACTTCCTGGAGCTCATGCGCCGCGACCAGGCGCGCCAGCAACAGGCGCAGGCGGCGCCGCAGCAGCAGCCGACCCTGCAGAGCTGATCCTTATTCCTCGGCGAGCCAGATCGGCGCCTTGAGCTTGGCGAGGAAGGCCGCGTGCGCCGCGAGCTCGGCGGCGCTGGGGGCGTGCGGGCGGGGCGGGCGCATGATCCGCTCGACGGCGGCGCCGGCCGCCGCGGCGAGCGCCTGCGCCGCGAAGTCGAGGCCCGGCTGGCGGCCGCCGATCAGCTCCAGATAGACCGAGGCCAGGAGCTCCGCGTCGAGCCGCGCGCCGTGCCTGCTGCGCTGGGAGAGATCGATGGCGAAGCGCCGGCAGAGCGCGTCGAGGCTCGCCGGCGAGCCCGGGAAGCGCTTGCGCGCCAGCGCCACCGTGTCGATGAACGGGATCTCCAGCGCCGGCTTGCCGCAGCGCCTGAGCTCGGCGTTGATGAATTTGAGATCGAACTCGGCGTTGTGGATCACCAGCGGATCGCCGCCGATGAAGGCCAGCATCTCGTCGGCGATGGCGGCGAAGAGCGGCTTCCCCCGCAGCATCTCGGTCGAGATGCCGTGCACGGCGAAGGCCTCCTCGCCGACCTCGCGCTCGGGATCGACCGCGTGATGGAAGACGCGGCCGGTCGGCACGTGATTCAGGAGCTCGATGCAGGCGATCTCGATCAGCCGGTGCCCGGCATCGGGATCGAGGCCGGTGGTCTCGGTGTCGAGCACGATCTCGCGCATGGACGGATTCTCGCCTAACGGAGTCTCCGCCGCAAGAGTCAGCGACGGCCTCGCACCTCGCGCAGGACTTTTTTCAGGTGGTTGAGCGTCACCGCCTTGCCGAGGCCGGTCGGCACCACCCAGTCGGCGCGCCGGCGCTTCTCGCCGTCGGGCATCTGGCGAGCGAGCACGCTCGCGAATCGCTCCGCCGTCATGCCCGGACGCCTGAGCACGCGCTGACGCTGCACCGCCGGCGGCGCGCTCACCACGATGACGCCGTCGCAGCGCCGCTCGCCCTTGGTCTCGAAGAGAAGCGGGATGTCGAGGACGGCCACCGGCACGCCGCGGCGCCGGCTCCTGGCGAGGAAGCGCCGCTCCGCCGCCTGCACCATCGGGTGCAGGATCGCCTCCAGGCGCTTCAAGGCCCGGGGGTGATCGAAGACCAGGTGGCCGAGCGCCTTGCGGTCGATGCGGTCGCCGGCAAGGGTGGCTGGAAACGCCTTCGCCACCGCCTTGACCGCGCCGCCGCCCGGCCCGAGGAGGCGATGCACCTCGGCGTCGGCGTCGTGCACGGGAACGCCGAGGCGGCGCAGCATCGCCGCCGCCGTGCTCTTGCCCATGCCGAGAGAGCCGGTGAGGCCGAGCACGATCATCGGGGCCTCACGCCGCGAGCGCGCCATGGCCGCGCAGGAAATCGAGGAGCGGCAGCAGCGGCAGGCCCAGAATTGTAAAGTAGTCCCCGTCAACAAACGTGAATAATTGCGCGCCGAGGCCCTCGAGCTGGTAGGCGCCCACGGAGTGCAACGCCGCGCCGCCGGCGGCGGCGAGATAGCGGTGCAGGAAGTCGTCGCTGAACGGGCGCATGGCGAGCTCGGCCTGGTCGATGGCGTGCCAGAGCACCGCGCCGGCGCGCAGCACCGCCACCGCCGAGATCAGCCGGTGCCGCTTGCCGCGGAGCGCCATCAGATGCGCGCGGGCATGAGCAAGATCCCGGGGCTTGTCGAACCAGACGCCGTTGCAGTCCAGCATCTGGTCGGCGCCGATCACCAGCGCGTCGGGATGGCGGAGGGAGACCCGCATCGCCTTCGCCTCGGCGAGCGCAGTGGCGCAGTCCTCGGCGCTGCGGCGCTCAGCCTGGAAGGCGGCCTTGATCTCGCCCTCGTCTACCGCGGCCGGCTCGACGACGACGGGAATGCCGGCCGCCTCCAGGAGGCGCTTGCGGGTCGGGCTCCCCGAGGCCAGGTAGATCGGCGCGCCGGGCGCGAGGCTCATCCGTCGTCATCCTGGCGGTGCTGCA
Source organism: Allostellaceae bacterium (assembly GCA_035507155.1). Taxonomy (GTDB): domain Bacteria; phylum Pseudomonadota; class Alphaproteobacteria; order ATCC43930; family CGMCC-115725; genus DASZHJ01. The sequence continues at coordinate 559 of DATJOK010000183.1, read as the reverse complement.
GCAGCTTCAGCACCGCGGCGGCGGTCTCCTCGATCGAGCGCCGCGTCACGTCGATGACCGGCCAGCGCCGCTCGGCGAACATGCGCTTCGCCTGCAGCACCTCCTGGCGCACCGCGTCGTCGTCGGTGTAGTCGGTCTCGGTATCGGCTTCCTGGTGCAGCAGCGAGAGCCGGTTGCGGCGGAGCTGAATGAGCCGCTCGGGATCGTTGGTCAATCCCACGATCAGCGGATCCTCGGCGGTGAAGAGCTCCGGCGGCAACGGCGAGCCCGGGACGATCGGCACGTTTGCCGCCTTGATGCCGCGATTGGCGAGATAGAGGCAGGTCGGCGTCTTCGAGGTGCGCGACACGCCCACCAGCACCACGTCGGCGGCGTTCAGGCCCCAGGGCGACTGGCCGTCGTCATGGGCGATGGCGAAGGTCATGGCGTCGATGCGCTGGAAATAGCCGCTGTCGAGGAGATGCTGCTGGCCGGGAAGGCCGCGGCTCTTGCGGCCGAGCTGGTTGGCGAGCACGCCGATCACCGGATCGAGCACCGGGATCGCCGCCACCTGCAGCTG
>DATJOK010000182.1:0-4056 GCA_035507155.1 Allostellaceae bacterium | reverse complement strand
AAGCCCGACATCAAGGTGATCGCGCCCTGGCGCGAATGGGACCTGACCTCGCGCACGCGGCTCATCGAGTACGCCGAGAAGCACCAGATCCCGATCGCCAAGGACAAGCGCGGCGAGGCGCCGTTCTCGGTGGACGCCAACCTCCTGCACATCTCCGCCGAGGGCAAGGTGCTGGAGGACCCCTGGAGCGAGCCCGAGGAGTTCGTCTACAGCCGCACCGTGGCGCCCGAGAAGGCGCCGGATCAGCCGGAATACGTCGAGATCGAGTTCCTGAAGGGCGATCCCGTCGCCGTCAACGGCGAGAGGCTCTCGCCGGCGTCGCTGCTGCAGCGGTTGAACGAGCTCGGCGGCAAGCACGGCATCGGCCGGCTCGATCTCGTCGAGAACCGCTTCGTCGGCATGAAGTCGCGCGGCGTCTACGAGACACCGGGCGGCACCCTCCTCAACACCGCCCATCGCGGCATCGAGAGCCTCACCCTCGACCGCGGCGCCGCGCATCTGAAGGACGACATCATGCCGCGCTACGCCGAGCTCATCTACAACGGCTTCTGGTTCTCGCCGGAGCGCGAGATGCTGCAGGCGCTCATCGACAAGAGCCAGGAGAGCGTCGAGGGCACCGTCCGCCTGAAGCTCTACAAGGGCTTCGCCCGCGTGGTCGGCCGCAAGTCGCCGAAGAGCCTTTACAGCCTCGCCCACGTCACCTTCGAGGAGGATCAGGTCTACGACCAGCGCGACGCTGAAGGCTTCATCAAGCTGAACGCGCTCCGCCTCCGCCTCGCCAAGGCGCTCCGCAAATAGTGCCGCGCCCGATCGTCCTTCCGCTGGCGGGCGCGCTCGCCCTGCTGCTCGCGGCCTGCGCGCCGCCGAGGCCCGAGGCGGCGAAACCGAGTGCCGCCCACGCCGCCCTGGACCGGCGTCCCGAGCCCGGGCTTACCGAGAAGCTCCGGGGCGATGATTACCGGGACGGCAATGGCGTGCCGCAGAGCTACGCCACCGCGCGGCGCTGGTACTGGCTCGCCGTCGACCGCGGCAGCAGCAGCGCCGCCAACAACCTGGCGGCGCTCTTCCTCGACGGGCTCGGCGTGCAGCAGGATGTGCCGCAGGCGATCCGCCTCTATCGCTTGGCGGCGGCCGGCGGCAATTCCTATGCGATGGCCAATCTCGGCGACCTCTATCGCCTCGGCAAGGGCGTCCAGCGGGACGATGCCGAGGCGGCGCGCTGGTACCAGCGCGCGGTCGATTCCGAGCCCAATCCGGTAGCGGCAAACAACCTGGCGCTCCTCTACGAGAACGGCCGCGGCGTGCCGCAGGATCTGCCGAAGGCGATTGCGCTCTATCGCTCGGCGGCGGAGGCGGGCAATCCGGTGGCGATGGTCAATCTCGGCAATCTCTACGCCGCCGGCCGCGGGCTGGCAAAAGACGACAAGGAAGCGGTCGAGTGGTACCGCCGCGCCGCCGAGCTCGGCGACGCCACCGGCGAGCGCAACCTCGGCCTCATGTATCTCGAAGGCCGCGGCGTGCCGCAGGACCTGGCGGAAGCCGCCCGGCTCCTGAAGCTGCCGCAGCCAACGCCGCGCTGACCGCTCTCTTGCGCTGCAGAAGCATCGCGCGTCCTTCGAGACGCGCCTTCGGTGCTCCTCAGGAAGAGGTGAATCGAGTGTGGCAGAAAGAAAGATCCTCTTCCTGAGGAGCAGCCCGCAGGGCTGCGTCTCGAAGGACGCAGGGCCGTAGATCCAGGCTGCCGGAGGTCCGGCTAAACCGTCGGCTCCGGCAATCCGCGCCGGCGGCAGGCGGCGACGAGCGTGTTGCGCAGGAGGCAGGCGATGGTCATCGGGCCGACGCCGCCCGGCACCGGCGTGATGGCGCCGGCGATGCCCTGCGCCTCGGCGAAGGCGACGTCGCCGACGAGGCGGTTCTTGCCGTCGGCGCCGGCGACCCGGTTGATGCCGACGTCGATGACGGTGGCGCCGGGCTTGATCCAGTCCCCGCGCACCATCTCGGGCTTGCCCACCGCCGCCACCAGGATGTCGGCGCGCCGGCAGACGGCGGCGAGATCGCGGGTGCGGGAATGGGCGACGGTGACGGTGCAGTCCGCCGCCAGCAGCAGCGCCGCCATCGGCTTCCCGACGATCGCCGAGCGGCCGAGCACCACCGCCTCGAGGCCGGCGAGGCTCGGCAGCGCCTCACGCAGCAGCAGCATCGAGCCCAGCGGCGTGCACGGCACCAGACCCGCGCCGCCGCCCCAAAGGAGGCCGACGTTGCGGGTGTGGAAGCCGTCCACGTCCTTGGCGGGATCGAGCGCCTCCAGCACGGCGCGGGCGTCGAGGCCGGCGGGGAGCGGCAGCTGCACCAGCACGCCATCCACTGCGGGATCGCCGTTGAGGCGCTCGACCAGCGCTATGAGCTCGCCCTGTGTCGCGGTCGCGGGCAACTTGTGCTCGAAGTTCCGGAAGCCCGCAGCCTCGGCGGCCTTGTGCTTGGCGCGCACATAGACCTCGCTGGCGGGATCGGCGCCCACCAGCACGGTGGCGAGCCCCGGGGCCAGCTTGGCGGCGCGCGCCGCCTCGGCGACGCGGGCGCGGAGCGCCGCCGCCGCGGCCTTGCCATCGATCAGGCGGGTCTCGACCACGGACGCAATCCTTCGCTGATGAGAGGGGCAAGCCGCGCGGGATCGCCCGCCACATGGACGAGCTTGCGGCGGTCGCCGGCGCCGAGCGCCAGGGATAAGTCGCGCGCCGGCAGATGAAGGAGCTTGGCGAGAAGCTTGATGAGCGCCGCGTTCGCCTTGCCGTCGACCGGCGGCGCGGTCACCGCCACCGCGAGCGCCATGCCGCCATCGGCCTCCGGCTGCAGGCCGATGACGCGCTCCGCCGAGGCTTTCGGCTTGAGGCGCACGGCGATCCGGATGCCGTCACTTCCGCGGCTGCAGCAGGCGGGGAGATCCGGCTCAGCCAAGATACTCGTAGATCAGGTTGTTGATGAAATAGAGCAGCAGGATGAGGATGACCGGCGAGATGTCGATGCCGCCCAAATTGGGCAGCATGCGCCGGATCGGCCTGAGCGCCGGATCGGTCAGGCGATAGAACAGCTCCGACAGCGACGCCACCACGCGATTGTAGGTGTTGACCACGTTGAAGGAGATCAGCCAGCTCATGATGGCGGCGGCGATCAGCACCCAGACATAGATCTGGATCACCGTGTGGACGAGGATCAGGACAGAGTACATCGAGGCGCCGCCCCCTAAGTCTTGCCGCCGCAGCGGCTGCCCGGCGCGGAAGATGCGCCAACCCCATGACGCCGGAGCAGGGGCCGATGGATCTCGGCCCTGCTCCGGCCCCGAAAACGCGGCAAACCCTAGCGGCGGCCGGGTTTTCCGGCAAGGGCCGGGGCGGAATCTTGACAGCCGGAGCCCCCATCCCCATAGTCCGGCCCGCATTCGAGGCCGGCCATGGGACACCAGCGTCCCGCCGCCCGGGAATGGGGCCGTAGCTCAGCTGGGAGAGCGTCGCGTTCGCAATGCGAAGGTCAGGGGTTCGATCCCCCTCGGCTCCACCACTTTCCTAGTCGTGCGTCGTTATGGGGTCACACCCGGGGTCACACCAGAGCCCGCTAGGTTTCGGGTCACACCTTTGCGGACTCTCTGACATTGGACCTGGCTTCCGGTCGTGTGTCTCTTGTCCGCTGACTTATCAATCGGACTCCCATGAAGAGCGCGCAAGTAATTGAAGCTTAACTTGAAGCCGCAGGTTTCCGGACCATCTGGTCGTAATCAGACTGCTTGTCGTGAGGGGGCATTCGCGAACCCGAACTGGCCGGCGGTGCGACAGAAATATTGGACGGCATTACCATGGCACTTGAACTAGAGTTTTCGACGAATTACGGGCCGGCACCTACCGCCCGGATAGTTCTCAACAATTTCGTTGTAATGAGCGGCCTTCCTAGTGTCACTACTGATTGCGTGACGAGCCGCCCAAGACCGTTGCAATGCCGACACGACAGCTCGCTTATGCGGCTCGCGTCTCCCTAGATCGAGCGCAGATGCAGGTGGAGGACAAA
>DATJOK010000181.1:0-26681 GCA_035507155.1 Allostellaceae bacterium | reverse complement strand
CTGCGCGCGATGGTCGAGGCCGCCGACGAAGGCGAGGCGACGCTTGCCGCAATCGAGGAAATGCCGCGCCATGGCGGCGCCCGCCGCCTCGTTGGAGAAGCCGACGACGGTGTCGATGGGATCGTCGGTCAAGTCCCAGGTCTCCACCACGGGGATGGCGAGGCCCTGCAGCATGCGCCGGAGCGCCGCGTCGCGCACCACGCCCACCACCACCAGCGCCTCCGGCTGTCGGCCGATGAGGGCGCGCACCAGGGCGCGCTCGCCCGCCTCGGAATAGCGGAAGTCGCCGAGCAGCAGCTGCAGCCCGGCATCGCCGACGGCGTCGCTCATGCCCTGCACGGTCGCAGCGAAGATCGAGTTGTCGATGGTCGGCACCAGCAGGCCGACGATGCCGCTGCGCCGGGAGGCGAGGCTGCTCGCCGAGAGATTCGGGATGTAGCCCAGCTGCTCGATCGCCGCCGCGACGCGCGCACGGGTCGCCGGCGCCACCTTGCCCGGCGCGCGCAGCACCCGGGAGACCGTGATCGGCGAGGTCCCCGCCAGCGCCGCCACATCCTCGATCCGCGGTCGGCTCATCGAACTCCCCTGTCCGGGGCCAGCTCCCCATACCGGGGCAGGAGCATAGCGCATATCCCCTGTTGACGCGCCTCTCATGGTAGCGCTAACATGTCGCAGTTGATAATCATTGGCGGCGGGAGGACGGATGCTTTCGGCGCGCGAGATCGCCCAGTACCGCGAGGACGGCTACCTCGTGGTCGAGGACATCCTCGACAAGCCCCTGCTGTCCCAGGCCCGCCAGATCATCGCCGAGTTCGTCGCCGGCGCCGCCAGGGTGACGGCGCACGACGAGGTCTACGACCTGGAGCCGAGCCACCGGCCGGAGGCACCCAGGGTCCGCCGCATCAAGACGCCGCACAGCAATCATCCCTTCTTCTGGAACCTCGCCCGGCTGCCGAAGCTGCTGGGGATCCTGGAGCAGCTGCTCGGCCCCTCCGGCGTGCGCTTGCATGGGTCGAAGATCAATCTCAAGGCACCGCAGTACGGCTCGCCGGTGGAATGGCACCAGGACTGGGCCTTCTACCCGCACACCAATGACGACGTGCTCGCCGTCGGCGTGATGCTGGACGACATGCTGCTGGAGAACGGGCCGCTGCTGGTGATGCCCGGCACCCACAAGGGTCCGGTCCACGATCATCACGTGGATGGCTTCTTCGCCGGCGCGATGAACCCGGAGGCCGGCGAGCTCGACTACGCGAAGGCGGTGGCGCTGACCGCGCCGGCGGGCTCCATGAGCTTCCATCACGTGCGCCTGGTGCACGGCTCGGCGCAGAACACCTCGGACCGGCCGCGCCAGCTCCTGCTCTACGAATATGCCGCCGCCGATGCCTGGCCGCTGCTGGGCGTCAAGGATTTCGCCGATTTCAACCGGCGACTGATCTCCGGCGCGCCGTCGATCGAGCCCCGCCTCGAGGAGGTGCCGGTGCGGCTGCCGCTGCCGCCGGCGCCGCATCAGGGCTCGATCTACGAGAACCAGACCGGCGCCAGGAACAGGTATTTCAAGCTCCGCGAGCCCGCCTAGGACTCGCGGTTTCCGGATGGGAGCACGCCGGAGAACGGCGGCTCCCGGACAAAAGGGGGAGGAAATGGCGCAGCAGGATCGCGATCCCGCGGGCATTCGCCCGAGCACGCTCAGGCACGTGATGCTGGCCGCGGCGGTCGGCTCGGCGCTGGAGTGGTACGATTTCTTCATCTACGGCACCGCCTCGGCGCTGGTCTTCGGCGAGCTGTTCTTTCCCAAATCCGACGCCACGGTGAGCGGCGTGACGCTCGGCACGCTCGCCGCCTACGCGACCTTCGCGGTCGGCTTCATCGCGCGGCCGTTCGGCGGGCTGTTCTTCGGTCATTTCGGCGACCGCATGGGACGGAAGCCGATGCTGGTGGCCACCATCCTGCTGGTGGGCGGCGGCACCTTCCTGATCGGCCTCTTGCCGACCTATGCGGCGATCGGCATCTGGGCGCCGCTGCTGCTCTTGCTCATGCGCCTGATCCAGGGCTTCGGCGCCGGCGCCGAATATGGCGGCGCCGTCATCCTCGCCGTCGAATACGCGCCGCCCGGCAAGCGCGGCCTCTATGGCGGCTTTGCGCCCATGGGCGTCACCGTCGGCAATCTGATGGCGGCGGGCGTCTTCTATCTGGTGACGCTGCTCTCCAAGAACGATCTCCTCGCCTGGGGCTGGCGCATCCCCTTCCTGGTGTCGCTGATCCTCCTCGGCCTCGGCGTCTGGATCCGCGCGCGGGTGGCGGAGACGCCGGTCTTCGCCCAGGTGGAGACGAAACGGCCGCCGCTCAAGGCGCCGGCGATCGAGGCGCTGCGCCGGCATCCGCGCAATTTCCTGGTGGTGATCGGCGCGCGCCTGGCCGAGAACGGCCTCGGCTATCTCTTCCCGGTCTTCGGCCTCGGCTACGTCATCAACACCCTGCACATGCCGCGCGAAGTGGCGATATCAGGAGTGATGCTCGGGAATTTCGCCGAGATCATCGGCATCGTCTTCTTCTCCTGGCTCTCGGACAAGGTGGGCCGGCGGCCGGTCTATATGGGGGGCGCCCTCTTCTCGGCGGCCTTCGCCTTCCCGTTCTTCGTGCTCACCAACACGCTGAACCCGGCGCTCATCAGCCTCGCCTTCATCCTGATCATGGGGATCGGCGGCGGCGCCATGTTCGGCCCGCAAGCGGCGTTCTTCGCCGAGCTCTTTGGGCCCAGGCTGCGCTACAGCGGCTTCGCCTTTGCCCGCGAGCTGGGCTCGATCCTCGCCGGCGGCCCCTCGCCCTTCATCGCCGCATTGCTGGTGGGCTACATGGCGGGCGCACCCTGGGGCGTCGCCTGCTACGTGATCCTGCTCTCGCTCCTCACCGCGCTCGCGGTCTGGTGGGGGCCGGAGACCCATGCGAGCGACATCGCCGCCGACGCGCCAGAGGGCACGGCGGCGGAACCGCGCTCGCGGGAGCGGTTGGCGTAGCTGGAGCCACTCTCAGGCTGCATCCGCGATTCGAGGGCGCGCCTCAAGGAAGCGCGGATGCGCCTGCCGCCGGCGCCGCGCCAGGGCTCGATCTGCGAGAACCAGACCGGCGCCAGGAACCGGCATTTTCAAGCTCCGCGAGCCCGCCTAACCCCTTTGCCGCGGGGTCTAATCCGCGTCGGCGTGATACTCTAATTGGGTGATTGCCCGAGGCGCGGCCCCCTCAATTTAATGTTGCCGATGCTTAATGTTGCCGACGCGAACCGGAGACCGCTGCCGGGCGTTCCGAATAGGCGGCGATCCGAATACGCGACGCGGTCGGAAGCCCGCCCCTAGTGCCGAGGAGGCTGTCATGAGCGAAGCAGTCGTCGCTGGCGGAACAACCGCCCGCCCGGACGGCCGGGCGATCTATCGGGTGGCGCTGGCAAGCATCGTCGGTTCGGTCATCGAGCAGTACGACTTCCTGGTGACCGGCGTCATCGCCGCGACTGTCTGGGGCGGCATCTTCTTCAAGCTGCCGGGGCTGGCGGCGGTGGCGGCGGCGATCGGGGTCTATGGCATCGGCATCGTCATCCGTCCGATCGGCGCTTTCATCTTCGGGCACATCGCCGACCGGCACGGGCGCAAGGACGCCATGGTCTACGCGCTGGTGCTGATGGGCGTCAGCACCCTGCTGATCGGGTTGACCCCGACCTACGACAGCATCGGCGTGACCGCCCCGGCCGCCCTCATCGTCTTCCGGCTGATGCAGGGGATCAGCTTCGGGGCCGAGTTCGGCACCGCATCGACCTGGGTGGTCGAGCAGGCCGCGCGCTCGAAATACCGTGCCCTCTGGGGCGCCTGGGTCGGCTTCGCCATCCCGATCGGGCTGCTCCTCGGCTTCGGCTCGGTGATCATCGTCAAATCGCTGATGACGCCGCAGGACTTCGTCGCCTGGGGCTGGCGCATCTTCTTCTTCGTCGGCTTCCTGGTGGCGATCGTCGGCATCGTCATCCGCAGGCGCACCATGGACAGCTTCGTCTTCGACCGCTACCGGACGCAGAGCGCCGTCCTCGCGCATCCCGCGCGACAGGTCTGGCTCGAGATGCCGTGGACGATCCTGCGCACCTCGCTGGTCAACGCCATGTTCGGCGGCGCGTTCTTCCTCTATTTCGTGTTCGGCACCAGCTACATGAAGGCAGTCGGCTTCACCGGCTCGACGCCGGAGGTGATCGGCCTCATCGCCGCCGCCTTCATGCTGGTGTTCATGATCATCGGCGCCTTGCTCGCCGACCTCATCAACCGACGAACGGTCCTGCTGATCGCCGCCGCCGTCTTCCTGGTCTTCGCGATCCCTTATTTCTATCTCATCGACACCGGCAGCTTCGTTCTCGCGACGATCGCCGAGGTGATCGGTTTCGGCTTCGTCTTCGGATTCGGCTACGGCGCCATCCCGACTTTCTACACCGAGAATTTCCCGACCCGCTTCCGCGCCTCGGGCGCCAGCGCCGGCTACCAGATCTCGCAAGTCTATGGCGGCGGCGTCATCCCGATCATCGCCGGCGTCCTGCTGAGCACCTACGGCATCCACCGGGCCTATATCTATATCGGCCTTCTCGTCATGCTCTACGCCGCCCTGGCGATCTACGCCATTCTCACGACGCCGGAGACCAAGGGGGTCCAGCTCGAGGCGTAGCGGGAAGCAGACCGGCGCCGGGAACCGGGACTTCGAGATCCGCGGGCCCGCCTCCGCTCAGGCCGCGGAGCCGACGAAGACCAGGAGCGCGCGCTCCGGCACGGTGATGCTGTCGCCGGCCTGGCGCTGCTCGTCGCCGGCGACGCCGGCGCCGTTGGCCTTCGAGGTGTCGACCAGGACGCGCCACCGGTTGGTCTTGCCGACCGTCGGCAGGGTGAAGGGGAGCGGCTCGTGGTGGCCGTTCACCATGATCATGACCGGCGGCGCGCTCGCCTCGCCCTTGACCGCATAGGCGAGAAAGCGGGCGTTCGGAAACGCCCAGTCCTCCTCGGTCATCTCGGCGCCATCGGGGCGAAGCCAGGTGGTGTCCTTGAGTCCGTTCTCGTCGATCGCGGCGCCGTCGAAGAAGCGGTCGCGCGCCAGGCCGTAGCGGCGGCGGATCTCGGCCATGGCAGCGATGAAGCCGGTCAGGTCCTCGCCCTCGGCATTGCGCTTCGACCAGTCGACCCAGCCGATCTCGTTGTCCTGGCAGTAGGCGTTGTTGTTGCCGCCCTGGCTGTTGGCGACCTCGTCGCCGCCGAGCAGCATCGGCACGCCCTGGGACAGCAGCAGGCTCCCCAGCAGATTGCGGCGCTGCCGGCGGCGCAGCTCGAGGATGGCGGCATCCTCGGTCGGCCCCTCGGCGCCGCCGTTCCAGCTCAGATTCTCCGAGGAGCCGTCGCGGTTCTCCTCCTGGTTCGCCTCGTTGTGCTTCTCGTTGTAGCTGACGAGATCGCCGAGAGTGAACCCGTCGTGGGCGGTGACGAAGTTGATGCTGGCGGTCGGCCGGCGGCCCTGATGGCGGAAGATGTCGGCGGAGCCGGTGAGGCGCGAGGCGACCTCGCCGATGATGCCGCCGTCGCCGCGCCAGAAGCGCCGCAGGGTGTCGCGGTAGCGGTCGTTCCACTCCGACCAGCCGGGCGGGAAATTGCCCACCTGATAGCCGCCGAGGCCCAGGTCCCAGGGCTCGGCGATCAGCTTCACCTGGCTCAGCACCGGATCCTGCAGCAGCGCCGCGAGGAAGGGGCCGGACTGATCGAAGCCGTTCGGAAGCCGGCCCAGCGTGCTGGCGAGATCGAAGCGGAAGCCGTCCACATGCATGATCTCGACCCAGTAGCGCAGCGAATCCACCACCATCTGCATCACCCGGGGATGGGTGAGCCGGAGCGAGTTGCCGCAGCCGGTGAAGTCGAGATAGTGACGGCGGTCCTCGGATGTCAGCCAATAGTAGGAGGCGTTGTCGATGCCGCGGAAGCAGAGGGTCGGCCCCAGATGGTTGCCCTCGGCGGTGTGGTTGTAGACGACGTCGAGGATCACCTCGATGCCGGCGGCGTGCAGCGCCGCCACCGTGCGCTTGAACTCGTTGACGCCGCCGCGGCCCAAGACCCGCCGGTCCGGCGCGAAATAGCCGATGGTGTTGTAGCCCCAGTAGTTCCGCAGGCCGCGCTCCACCAGCACGCGGTCGTCGACCGCGGCATGCACCGGCAGCAGCTCCACGGCGGTGACGCCCATGCGCTGGAGATGCTCGATCACCGCCGGCGCGCGGAGGCCTGCGATCGAGCCGCGGGCGGCCGGATCGACGTCGGGATGGTTGCGCGTGTAGCCGATCACATGCATCTCCGAGATCACCGTGTCGCGCCAGGGATGCCGCGGCGGCCGGTCGTCGCCCCAGGAGAAGCTCTCGTCCACCAGGCGGCATTTCGGCATGACGCGGGCGTTGTCGCGGCGGTCGGCGGTGAGATCGCCGCGCGGGCTGCCGATGCGGTAGCCGAAATGCGTGTCGGTCAGATGGAAGAGCCCGACGACGTCGCGGGCATAGGGATCGAGCAGCAGCTTGTGGTGGTTGAAGCGGTGCCCGGCGCCGGGGTCGTAGGGGCCATGCACGCGGTAGCCGTAGAGCAGGCCGGGCCGCGCCTCGGGCAGGAAGCCGTGCCAGATGCCGTCGGTGTATTCCGGCAAGGTCAGCCGGTCGGTCTCGTGCCGGCCCAGCGGATCGAAGAGGCAGAGCTCCACCTTCTCCGCATGGGCGGAAAAGAGGGCGAAATTGGCGCCGCGCGCATCGAGGTGGGCGCCGAGGGGAAACGGGCTGCCGGGGCGCAGCCTGGCTGCGCTCATGCCGGTTCCGGCACCAGGAAGATGGTGGCCAGCGGCGGCAGCGAGAGCGGCACCGAATGCTGGCGCCCCTGCCAGGGCAGCGCCTCCGCCGCGAGGCTGCCGGGATTGCCGACGCCGCTGCCGCCATAGCTGACGGCGTCGGAGTTCAGCACCTCGCGATAGCGCGCGCCCGAGGGAAGGCCGATGCGATAGCCGTGGCGCACCACCGGCGTGAAGTTGCAGATCACCACCACGTGGTCGCCGGGCGCGCGGCCGCAGCGGATGAAGGAGAGCACGCTGGCGCTGCGGTCGGAGACATCGATCCAGTCGAAGCCGCCGCGCTCGTGATCGAGCTCATGGAGCGGCTTCAGCCGGCGCACCAGACCGTTCAGGTCCTGGATCAGCCGGTGCACGCCCTGATGGGCGCCGTCGCCCAGCAGGTGCCAGTCGAGGCTCTGGTCGTGGTTCCACTCGCGCTCCTGGGCGAATTCGTTGCCCATGAACAGCAGCTTCTTGCCGGGATGCGCGTACATGAACGCGTAGTAGGCGCGGAGATTGGCGAATTTCTGCCAGCGGTCGCCGGGCATGCGGCCCAAGATCGAGCGCTTGCCGTGCACCACCTCGTCATGGGAGAGCGGCAGGATGAAGTTCTCGGTGAAGGCGTAGAGCAGGCCGAAGGTCAGCTTCTCGTGGTGATAGGACCGCGCGATCGGATCCTCGGACATGTAGGCGAGGGTGTCGTGCATCCAGCCCATGTTCCACTTGAAGCCGAAACCCAGGCCGCCGTCATGGATCGGCCGCGACACCATCGGCCAGGCCGTCGATTCCTCCGCCGCGGTGAGCGCGCCCGGAAAGCGGGCGTAGAACACCTCGTTCATCCGCTTGATGAAGGCGATCGCCTCCAGGTTCTCGTTGCCGCCGTGCCGGTTCGGCACCCACTCGCCGGGCTGGCGGCTGTAGTCGAGGTAGAGCATGGAAGCAACCGCATCGACGCGGAGCCCGTCCGCGTGATAGCGCTCGGCCCAGAAGAGGGCGCTGTTGATCAGGAACTCCGCCACCTCGGCGCGGCCGTAGTTGTAGATGAGCGTGTTCCAGTCGCGGTGAAAGCCCTGGCGCGGATCCGCATGCTCGTAGAGATGAGTGCCGTCGAACTCGGCGAGGCCGTGGGCGTCGGCGGGGAAATGGCCCGGCACCCAGTCGAGGATGACGCCGATGTCAGCCTGGTGGCAGGCGTCGACGAAGGCGGCGAAATCCTCCGGCGTGCCGAAGCGGCTGGTGGGGGCGAAGAGCCCGGTCGGCTGATAGCCCCAGGAGCCGCCGAAGGGATGCTCCATCACCGGCAGCAGCTCGACATGGGTGAATCCCAGATCGCGCACGTAGGGCACCAGCGTCTCCGCCAGCTCGCGATAGGTGAGCGAGCGGTTGCCCTCCTCCACCCGGCGGCGCCAGGAGCCGAGATGCACCTCGTAGATCGTCATCGGCTTCATGTGATGGGGCACCGCCTCTCGCTGGCGCATCCATTCCCCGTCGCCCCATTGGTGCGCGGTGGCGCGATGGACGATCGAGGCGGTGGCCGGCGCCTGCTCGGCGTAGACGGCGAAGGGATCGGACTTGAGCGGCAGCAGGTGATTGCCCGGCCCCACGATCTCGAACTTGTAGCGCTCGCCCTCCTTGAGCCCGGGCACGAACAGCTCCCAGATGCCGGCGCTGTGATGCCGGCGCATCGGATGCCGTCTGCCGTCCCAGACGTTGAAGTCGCCGACCACGCTCACCCGCTCCGCATTGGGCGCCCAGACCGCGAAGGCCACGCCCTCGATACCGTCGAGCGCCGTCAGATGCGCGCCCAGCCGCTCATAGAGCTCGAGATGGGAGCCTTCACGGAAGAGATAGAAGTCGGTCTCGCCGAGCCAGAAGCTGAACTGGTAGGGATCGATGATATCGACCGGCCCCTGGCCCCAGTCGACGCGGAAGCGATAGGGGTGCGGCGGCGGTCCGGGCAGCCTTGCCTCGAAGAGGCCGGCGTCGCCGCCAGGGGCGAGCGGCGCGATCTCGGTCCCGCCCGCATGCTCGACGAGCCGCACGCTCTCTGCCGCCGGGAAGAAGGCGCGCACCACGTAGCCGCCCGCCCCGAGCCGATGCGGGCCCAGATAGGAGAAGGGATCGCCGTGATGACCCCTGGCGATCGCCGCCGCCTCGCCGTCGCCGGGCCGGTCATTCATGCGGGCATCCTCAAGGCGGCAGCAGGGCCTGCAGGCCCTTCAAGGGGACGAGCACCCAGGCCGGACGGTTCGCGAGCTCGTAGGCGAGCTCCATGAACGCCTTCTCGATCAGGCACAGCGACAGCAGACGGCGCGCCGTCTCGGCGTCCTGCGGCCAGAGCGGGCAGCCGCCCATGGCGGCGGTGTAGGCGGCGAGGAAGCTCTGGCTCGCGTCGTCGCGCCAGGCGAGCGCCGCCTGCTGCAGCTCGTTGCGGCGGTCCGGCTGGCTCGCGGTCGCGCGGTCGAGGGCGGACCAGGCGGCGTAGTCGAAGGAGCGCAGCATGCCGGCGACGTCGCGCAGGATCGACTGCTTGGCGCGCCGCTCCGCCAGCGGCACCTGGGGCGGCCCCTCGAAATCGACGATGAAGAAGTCGTTCTTCACCACCAGCACCTGGCCGAGGTGATAGTCGCCGTGATGACGCGAGGCGAGGATCGGCGCCGCGGTGTGCGCCAGCGCGCCGATGTGGGCGGCGACCACCGCCTTGCGATCGGCGAGCTCGGCGGCGATGGCCGCGGCGTCCTCGGCGAGGCGCGCCGAGGCCCGCATCAGCGTGCCGATCCCGGCGGCCGCGACGTCGCGCACCGAATTCCCCCATCGCGTCACCGCTTCCGCCGTCATCGGCTCGGCGACGAAATTGGGATCGCCGCGCTCCACATAGAGGGCGCGATGCAGCTCCGCGGTCCGCAGCGCCAGCGTCTCCGCCAGGGCGCGGTAGACCGCATGCACATCGGGCTCGCCCGGCGGCTCCGACGCCGTCGGCGCCGGCGGCGTCGACGCCGCGCCGATCCGGGTCTCCTGCAGGAAGCGGTCGAGATAGCCCAGCGTATAGCTCCAGCCGTCGCCCTGATGGCGCACGAAAGCGTGCAGCACGGCGAGCGCGGTCTCGGTGCCGGAGGCGGCGGCGAGATGGACGCTGCCGAGCACCGCCGGCGTGTTGGCGAAGTGCGCCTCCTCGGTGAGGAAGGTCCCCATCTCGATCTCGGGATGCGGGCCCGGCGCCACCCGGCGATAGAACTTGATCACCACCGTGTCTTCGACGATCGCCGTGGTGTTGGACTGCTCCTGGGCGCCGACGCGAATCGGCAGGGTCTCGGTGGGCGCGATCTGCGCGAAGGCGGAGGTCGGGCGGAAGCGGAGCGTGCCGGTCTTGACGTCGATCTCGGTGCCGGCGCGCACCGCCTCGACGACGCCGCGCACGAAATGCTCGTCCTGCAGCGCGTCGTTGAGATAGCCCTCCTGGGCGCCCTTGCGGAGCTTCGCCAGCGTCGCCGTGGTCGGCCCGCCGCCGGTCGACCAGGCGTCGACCAGCGGCACCGAATAGGTACCCACGCCACCCGGCGTCTTCGCCTCGACGAAGGCCCAGCACCAGTCGCGGCCCCCCAGCGAAAGGGCGGGCGCCTGCTGCAGCTCCATCTGGATGCCGCGGCTGCTCTTGTGGCCGAACCAGCGCCGCGCCGGCAGATAGACCGGCAGCACGTCGGTCTCCAGCACCCGGCGATTGCGGCCTTCCACCACGCTCGCGAGCTCGCCCTGGTGAATGAGGGTGAAGAGCTCCGGCAGCGGCACCACCGACGGCCGGTTCAGCGCCGCGCCCTGGGTGAGGCGGAACCAGTAGAAGCCGTAGCCCTGCAGCGTGATGATGTAGGGTGCCTCGGTGATGGTGGGAAACGCCGTCTGCCCCAGCAGCTCCACCGGCACATAGCCCACATAATTGAAGAGCTCGAGCTCCACCGCCTGGGCCGAGCGCGAGAGGTTGGCGACGCAGAGCACCGTCACATCCTCGTGCTGGCGCAGATAGGCGATGACGGCGCGGTTGGCGGGATAGAGAAAGGTCAGCGTACCGCGGCCGAACACCTGCAGAGACTGGCGCACGCCAATGAGCCGCTTGGTCCAGTTGAGCGGCGAGAACAGGCTGCGGGCCTGCGCCTCCACGTTGACGGTCTGGTAGCCGTAGACCGCGTCCATGATCGGCGGCAGGTAGAGCCGCGCCGGGTCGGTGCGGGAGAAGCCGCCGTTGCGGTCCGGCGTCCATTGCATCGGCGTGCGCACGCCGTTGCGGTCGCCGAGGTAGATGTTGTCCCCCATGCCGATCTCGTCGCCGTAATAGAGGATCGGCGTTCCCGGCATCGAGAACAGCAGGCTGGTCATCAGCTCAATCTTGCGGCGGTCGTTGTCCATCAGCGGCGCGAGGCGCCGGCGGATGCCAAGATTGAGTCGCGCCCGGCGATCGACCGCATAGGTGGTCCAGAGATAGTCGCGCTCGGCGTCGGTCACCATCTCGAGCGTCAGCTCGTCGTGGTTGCGCAGGAAGATCGCCCACTGGCAGCTGTCGGGGATCTCCGGCGTCTGCCGCATGATGTCGGTGATCGGGTGCCGGTCCTCCTGGGCGATCGCCATGTACATGCGCGGCATCAGCGGGAAGTGGAAGGCCATGTGGCACTCGTCGCCGGCGCCGAAATAGTCCTTCACGTCCTCCGGCCACTGGTTCGCCTCGGCGAGGAAGATGCGGCCGGGATACTGGTTCTCGAGCTCGGCGCGCAGGTGGCGGATCACCGCGTGGGTCTCCGGCAGGTTCTCATTGTTGGTGCCCTCGCGCTCGCAGAGATAAGGGATGGCGTCGAGCCGGAACCCGTCGACGCCGAAGTCGAGCCAGTACTTCATCGTGTTCAGCACCGCCTTGATGACGTGCGGATTCTCGAAGTTGAGATCGGGCTGATGCGAGAAGAAGCGGTGCCAGTAGAAGGCCTGCGCCACCGGGTCCCAGGTCCAGTTGGACTTCTCGGTGTCGGTGAAGATGATCCGCGTGCCCTGGTATTTCTCGGCGCTGTCGCTCCAGACGTAGTAGTTGCGGTAGATCGAGCCGGGCTTGGCGGTGCGCGCGCGCTGGAACCAGGGATGCTGGTCCGAGGTGTGGTTGATGACGAGCTCGATGATGATCCGCATGCCGCGGCGATGCGCCTCGCGGACCAGATTGCGGAAGTCCCGCAGCGTGCCGTAGCCGGGGTCGATCTCGCGATAGTCCGAGATATCGTAGCCGTCGTCGCGGAACGGCGACGGGAAGAACGGCAGCAGCCAGATCGCGGTGACGCCGAGATCCTGCAGATAGTCGAGCTTCTCGGTGAGGCCGGCGATGTCGCCGATGCCGTCGCCGTTGGCGTCGTAGAACGCCTTGAGATGCAGCTCGTAGAAGATGGCGTCCTTGTACCAGTCGGTCGCCGTCGAGAGCGTCGTCTCCTGCAGCACGTCGTTCATCGCTGTCCTGCCCTGGGCGCAATCGCGGCGATCAGCGCCGGATGCTCCGGATCGAGGGTGATCCGCTGCTCGCGGCCGACCCAGTGCAGCAGCTTACCGTCGAGCACGCTCTCCACCGCGTAGTCCTGATCGCTGGCGCGGCCCGGCACCGTCACGGTCGCCGCCTGGGCGCCCTTCGAGTCGAGGCTCACCGCCACCAGGATATCCGCCTCGCCGACGCCGCCGCGCTTCAGGTATGCCAACACCTGGTCGTTGTCGGTGGGCAGGAAGTCGAGGTTGAGCCAGTCCTGCAGCGCGCGGTAGCGGGCGCGAGCGCGATTCAAGGCCGCGATATAGGGCTTGATGTTGCCCGGGCGATCCCAGTCCCAGACCTTGTACTGATACTTCTCGGAATCCTGGTACTCCTCGGTGCCGGGCACCGCGCGGTTCTCGCAGAGCTCGAAGCCGTTGTAGATGCCGAAGAGGCCGGAGAGGGTCGCCGCCAGCGCCGCCCGGATGCGGAAGGCGGGCGCGCCGCCCTGCTGCAAGAAGGCGTGCAGGATGTCCGGGGTGTTGGCGAAGAGATGCGGCCGGAGATACTCGCGTGCCTCGCCGCGCGTCAGCTCGGTGAAGTAGTCGGCAAGCTCGGCCTTGGCATTGCGCCAGGTGAAGTAGGTGTAGGACTGGGTGAAGCCCAGTTTCGCCAGCTTCCGCATCGGCTTCGGCCGGGTGAAGGCCTCCGACAGGAAGAGGATGTCCGGCCGCTCCGCCTGGATCTCGGCGATGAGCCACTCCCAGAACGGGAAGGGCTTGGTGTGGGGATTGTCGACCCGGAAGATGGTGACGCCTTCACCGATCCAGTGCCGGAGCACGCCCCGAAGCGCTTCCCAGAGCGCCTTCGGCCCCTCGCCGGTCAGCTTCAGATTGACGATGTCCTGGTATTTCTTCGGCGGATTCTCCGCGTATTTGACCGAGCCGTCGGGCCGGAACTCGAACCATTCCGGATGCTCCCTGACCCAGGGATGGTCGAGAGAGCACTGCACCGCGAAATCGAGCGCCACCTCCATCCGCCGCTCGCGACAGGCGGCGACGAAGGCGCGGAAATCCTCCGGCGTGCCGAGCTCGGGATGCACCGCATCGTGGCCGCCGATCTCGCTGCCGATCGCATAGAAGCTGCCGGGGTCGCCGGGGCCGGCGGCGAGGGAATTGTTCGGCCCCTTGCGGTTGGTGTGGCCGATCGGATGGATCGGCGGCAGGTAGATGGTGTCGAAGCCCATGGCGCGGATGTCGTCGAGCCGCGCGATGCAGTCGCGGAAGGTGCCGCTGCGGCCGGGCGCGCGGCCCTGGGAGCGCGGCACCATCTCGTACCAGCTGGCGAAGCGCGCGGCATGCCGGTCGACGATGAGCGGCAGCTCGCGCTCATAGCGGGTGACGCCGTGGCGCGGCCCCCATTCCGCCATCACCGCCTGCACATCCTCCGCCAGCAGCGCGTCGATCACCGTCGCCGTCGCTCCCTCCGCCGAGAGCGCCGATTTCAGCACCGTCCGCGCCTCGCCGGTGGCGCGCCGCTGGGTCGCCTGGAGGAGATGACGTCCCTCCATCAGCTCCAGGCTCACATCCTGGCCGGCGCCGTGCTTGCTGGCGATCACGTTCCGCCAGGAGGCGTAATCGTCGATCCAGGCCTCGATGCAATAGAGGTAGCGCCGGTTCTCCGGCAGCAGGATCGAGCCTACCCAGCGGTCGTTGTCGTGATAGCCCATCGGCACCGCGGCCCAGGCGCTCTCGCCCTGCGGCCGCAGCAGCAGCGCCGCGCCGCAGACCTCGTGGCCGTCGGCGAAGATGTCGGCGGCAACCTCCAGCCGGTCGCCGACGATCCGCTTCGCCGCCGAACGGCCGCCATCGATCTCCGGCGACACGTTCTCGATGACCACCCGGCCGGTGCTCGGCCTGATCGCGCGCGGCGCCTTGCCCTTCTTCTCGGTGCGCGGCGGCGCGCGGTCGCCGAGGGCACGTTCGCGCAGGAAGAGCCGCCAGTCGCCGGGCTGCAGCCAGAGCGGACGATCGACGAGGCGCGGGATGACGCCGGGCGTGATGTCGCGCAAGGTCTCGAGGCCGGGGCTCTCGGCGGCCGCCGCGATATCGAGGGTGAGGCCGCGCCCGGTCGGATTGCCGACGAAGCAGCAGAGCGGCGTGCCGTCTTCCTCGAGCCGGAGCCAGCCCACCGCCTCGCCCAGCGACAGCGGTCGGTGCGCGGCTTCGCGATTGATCCGCGGGAAGTTCGCTTTCAGCCGGTTGATGGCGGTGATCTCGGCCCGGAGATCGAGGATGTCGTCCCCGCCGCGCTCGTATCCCATGGGCATCAGCACGCCGGCGCCGAAGAAGGCGGCGATCGCATAGCGCAAGCGATAGAGCGCGCGGAGGCGCCCGCTGTCGGCGGCGGGAAAATCCTGGCGCAGCAGCGGGCCGCCGGGCGCCTCGGGAAAGCCGATGGAGCGGGCGGTGCCGCGCAGCTGCTCGTACTGCTCGACCGCCCAGCGATCGGCGCCGTTCCACCATCGGACGCTGCTGAGATAGAAGTCGAAGCCAGCGGCGGCGAGATGCTCGGCCGCTTCGGTGGTGGCGCCGAGGCAATCGGCGACCCAGAGTAGGCCGGGCGCCGTCTCTTGCGCCGCATCGATGACGGCGCGCCAGACCTCCGGCGGAAATTTCTGCGCGGCGATCGCGCGCACGCCCTGGATGGCAGGGTGGAGGGTGCGTAGCACCTCCGTCGCCGCGACAACCTGATCGCGATCGGCGCCGGCGGCGGCGAAATCGAGCGCCGCCATGACGTTGAGCCCGGCGTGGCCGGCCGCGGTGGCAGCGGCGCGCAGCCGCGCCGGCTCGGTCGCATCGTCGGTGGCGGCGATGGTGATCTCGATCCAGTCGAAATGCTGCCGCAGGATCTCGCCGATGCGCGCCGAATTGAGCGCCTGCAGCGAGGGCACCGCATAGATCCGCGGCGCCGCTGCCGCCGGCGGGCGCGACCGTTTCTGTCGCGCGTCCTCGCGCGTTTCCAGCAAATCCGACATGGTCACCTGCCCGCGCTGGCGCGCGGGCCGATCACTGCCGCGGCGCGCGGACGGCCACGCATGCCGCGCCGGCCGCTAGGCAACGCTTCGCGCCTGAAAGGGCGCGGTCGCGACGGTTGGGGTGTTGAGGATGGCGATGAAGGCGTGGAACCAGGCCTGGAGGTCGGTGCCGCGCAGCGTGCGCATGAGCGCGGTCCAGCGCTCCACGCGCTCTTCGAGCGACATGTAAAGCGCCTCCCGGAGCCGCTCCGCCACCGTCTCCGGGTCGTAGGGGTTGACCAGCAGCGCCGCCCCCATCTGGCGCGCGGCGCCCGCGAAAGTGGAGAGCACGAGGACGCCCGGATCCTCCGGGTCCTGCGAGGCCACGTACTCCTTCGCCACCAGGTTCATCCCGTCCCGGAGCGGCGTCACGCAGCCGACCCGCGCCAGGCGGTAGTAGCCCGCCAGCTTCTCCGGCGAGAATCCCTCGTTGATGTAGCGGAGCGGGACCCAGTCCGCATCGCCCAGATGGGCGTTCATCTCGCCGGCGATGCCCGCAAGCTCCGCCCGCATCTCCCGATAGGCTTCCACCTTGCCCCGCGTCGGCGGCGTGATCTGCAGGAAGCTGACCCGTCGGCGCTCCTCCGGATAGCGCGCGAAGAACTGCTGGTAGGCCTGGAAGCGCCGCACCAGCCCCTTGCTGTAATCGAGCCGGTCCACCCCGATCGCCAGCCGGCTTCCCGCCAGCACCTGGCTGAGCCGCTGCACCGGACGCGACGACTGCGCGCTCGCCGCCGCCTCGGCAAACCGCTCCGCATCGATCCCGATCGGAAACACGCCCAGCCGAACCCGCCGATCGCCGAAGCGCAGGTCGGTCTGTCCCACCACCGTCGCGAACAGCTCCGCCGTCGCATAGTCCCGGAAGCGCAGCAGGTCCTCGTCGGTCTGGAAGCCGATCAGGTCGTAGGCCGTCAGGCTCCGCATCAGCTCCCGGTGCACCGGCACGCAGGAGAGGATCGAGCGGTTCGGGAACGAGGTGTGCAGGAAGAAGCCCAAGGGGCTCTTGACGCCGCGCCGGCGCAGCGCGTCCCCCAGCATGAAGTAGTGATAGTCGTGCACCCAGATCGCCGCATCCGCCGGCGCCACCCGCGCCACCGCCGCCGCCATCGCCTGGTTCACCGCCTGGTAGGCGGCAAAATAATCGGCCCGGTAGTGCAACAGGTCGGCGCGGAAATGCAGCACCGGCCACAGCACCGAATTCGCCATCCCGTCGTAGAATTTCCGGTACTCCACTTCGGGAAAGTCGACCAGCGCCAGCTGCCCTTGGCCGAGCGCCGCGGTCGTCACCGGCAGCTCGCCGGGCGCCGCACCCGTCAGCAGCTTCCCGCTGCCGCCAATCCAGATCGCGCCGCTCTCCCGCACGGCTCCCGTCAGCGCCGAGGCAAGACCTCCGGCCACCGGACCGCCACGCTGCGGATCCGCGACCCGGTTCGATACCAAGACAACCCGCTCTCCCTGCCCCATGCCTGCACCACCCTTTCAAGTTCTCAAACTCTCCGGCAGCGCAACAGGTTCCTCATCCAGGTCACAAACAGTAACCCCGCGGCGCCGGACGTCTCTACGAGCTTGATGAGCTTATTGCCCGGATCCATCGGCAATCGCAGGTTTAGCGGCAATAAGACTGCGTCGACAGCAATCGCCGCCGCGCCCGCTGATCCATTGATCTGGAGCGGTGACGAAAAAAATCTGCGTCCCGGACCGCATTGAGCGGAACCAGAAGGAGCCGCGACAGTTTTGGGTCATGCCGCGTCCATTTCGAGCCCGGCCCGCAGTTGTTGGGTCAGTGTTGGAGCGCTGCGGCAGGTTTATTTCTGCAGGTGAGACTCCATGAGCCAAGGTTCCAGCATCTCCTCCAGCCCGATCTGCGGCGAGCCCACCCCCCAGGCGCAGGGCGAAGGCACGACCAGCGCCACCCCGCGCCGCGCGCCGCCGCCCGCCATCGAGCCGATCGATCCGCTGGTCCGCCAGCTGCGCGAGATGTACGGCGCCATCGCCGAGGAGCCGATCCCGGAGGCGCTCGCCGCGCTGATCGCCCGCCTGCGCGGCCACTGAGATCGCTTCCGGGGGTTCACGCTTCGCCCCTTCTCCGCGTTCGGGGTCTTCCGCCTCATACGCGCATCACCCAGGCACCGGCCGCCACTGGCGGCTGATGCCGTTTTGGCCTGGGAAAGCCCCAAAATCGTACCGCCCGGGTGACTAAAGGGGGATGCAGGTCCCGGGTTTTGTCACGCCTTTCCAGGCACATGTCGCGTTCATGCCACCGCCGGCAATTTATTCTCTGTCCTCAATCGGGGCCGCGATGGCTCGCAGCTTTCAAGGAGGAAGAAGGACATGACCTCGCTCTCGCAAGCGCTGAACGCCACCGTGCCGGGCCTGCGCCGCTACGCCGCCGCCCTCACCGGCGACCGCGCCGCCGGCGACCGCTACGTCCGGGTGACCCTGGAGACCCTCGCCCAGGAGCCGTGGCGCGTCCATCTGGCCGGCGATGTGCGCTTTCAGCTCTACCGCCTGTTCCACGAGGTGCTGCACATCTTCAACAGCCCGGCGGACGAAGCGGGAGACGAGGTGGTGATGCTTGCCGCCGGCTGGCAGCTGCGCCAGCAGCTGGCGGATCTGCCGCTCCTCGACCGCGAGCTGCTGCTGCTGGTCCTGCTCGAGGGGTTCACCACCAAGCAGGCGGCGATCCTGCTCCATCTCCGGCTGCCGGAAGCGGTGCAGCGTCTGGCCCGGGCCCGCGCCCAGCTGCGCCGCGGTGGCGAGCGGCCGGCGGCTTTCGCGCATCAGCACAGCGCGGCCTGATCGGGTGCTGCCATGGTGCGGTTGCGGCTGGTCCTGGTCCTGGCGGTGGCGGGCGGCCTTGCGGCCTGTGCGGCGCCCGGCACCGGCCCCGCGCCGACGCAGCGGCCGGCCGCCGCAACGCCTCAGCCCGCTTTCACCCAGGAGGGCGTCGCCTCGTGGTACGGGCCCGGATGGGCCGGCCGCAAGACCGCGAGCGGCGAGATCTTCGATCCCCAGAAGATGACCGCCGCCCACCGCAGCCTGCCGCTCGGCACGGTGGTGCACGTCACCAATCTCGAGAACGGGCGCACCGCCACGGTCCGCATCAACGACCGCGGTCCGCATGTGAAAGGCGACAAGCGGCGCATCATCGACCTCTCGGCCCGCGCCGCTGCCACCCTCGGCATGAAGAAGGGCGGCGTCGCCGAGGTGCGCATCGAGGCGGACACCGCCGGCGCGGACGCCGCGGACGCCCAGCCGAGCGACAACTAGCGAGCAGCGGCCAGCCGGGCGGCGCTCGCCGCCGGCCGTCCAGCGTCAGCCGATATAGTTCTTCACCGTGCGCGCGTCCCGCACATGGGCCTCGTCGGGATTCTGCCCGGCGGCGCGCTTCGCCCGCCGCTGCCGCAGCAGATCCCAGCACTGATCGAGGGTCGTCTCGATCTCGCGCAGCCGCTGGGCATCGGCCTCGGTGGCCTTGCCATGGGAATCGCGCTCCAGGAGCACGTGCTCTTCGCGGGCGAGCTGGTCGATATGGGCGGATATGTCCTGGTCCTTCATGGCGGCGCTCTCCTCTCTCGCAGCATCACGGGCGCGGGACATGATATAGGCCTTTTCCGCTCGCGGGCATCAACCGAAGAAGGAGAGGCCGTGCCCGCCGGCAACGGCACCGAACACCGTCAGCAGGCTCACTGCCAGCAGCACCCGGTGGAACCCCAGCAGCAGCGAAAGAGTGCCCTCGGGATCCCGGCGCGCCCGCTCCCGGAGCCAGCGCTCGAGGAAGAGCGGCTCGGCGACGAACAAGACGGCGGCGAAGATCGACCACACCGCCGCCATGGCATCGAGCCACCAGAAGTCGAGGAGCAGGAAGCTCGACCAGAGATCGAGGCGCGCCACCATGTAGAGGCCGGTGGCGCCGGCGATCAGCACCAGCGCCCGCGCCTGCCAGGCGAAGCGCCGCTCGACGGCGTCGAAGAAGGCGAACTGCGCCGCGGCGCCCTGCTGTCGCCGGGCGGCGGGCAGCACCACCGTCGTCACCATGCCGACGCCGCCGATCCAGAGCACCACCGCCAGCACATGGAGCGCGCGGACGAGAGCCACGTCATCCATGGGCGCGGCTCCGCCGGCGCGAGCGGACGGCCGCAGCCGCGGCGATCTCCGGCCCGTCGATCAGCGGATCCGGCCTGCTGGCGGCGACGAGGCGGGAGCGGTTGCGGATCTCGATCCGCTCGCCGCGCACGGCGATGCCCTGCTTCTGCAGGATCGAGAGGGCACGCGAGAAGCTCTCGCGGGTGAAGTCCAGCTCGGAGGCGATCAGGTTTTTCTCGTAGGGCAGAATCGCGCGGTCCGGCGTGCCCTGCCGCTGCGACAGCGCCAGGATGTAGCAGCCGACGCGCTCGGTCGAGCTGCGGAGCTTCAGATTCTTGATCTGCCGCACCAGGCGGAATTGGCCGGCGAGGCTCCGGATCGCCGCCTGCGCCAGCGCCGGCTCGTGCGCCGCCGCGGCGCGGAAGGCGGGTGCATGGATGAGCAGGAGACGCGACGGCTCCACCCGCGCCTGCATGAGATAGGGTGCCGCGGTCATGACGGCGGCACCCTATCTCATGCAGGCGCGATCGGCACCATGACCCTCGCTGTCATGACCCGCGGCCACACCGGCCGCGCGCTCGCCACCGCCGCGCCAGCGCCACTGACCAGGCGCCGCCGCCCGCTCCGCCGCCGCTGCGACATTCCCGGCGAATTGCGCAACCCCCTGCCAGGGGCAGCAATTCTGTCCAGGTGAAGCCGGCCGACTCCCGGCACACTCCCGGGCCCCAACGGAGCGAAGCCGGTTCGCGAGTCGACGCTTTCGGTATTCGGCCCGTGGCACAAGGAGGAAGGGAGAAGGCGATGTCGATCAGCCGCCGCGACCTGCTGACGGGCACTGCCGTCAGTCTGGTGCTTTCCCTCGCCTCGGCGCAGGCCCGCACCATCGCCGGCGCGCTGCCCTGGGAGCCCGATGCCGCGGTGCCGCCGGTGCGGGTCGAGCCGGGACCGTGGCAGTTTTTCACCGCCGACGAGGCCGCCGCGGTCGAGGCGATCGTCGACCGGCTGATCCCGCCCGACCCGGAGACCCCCGGCGGCAAGGATGCCGGCTGCGCCGTCTTCATCGACCGCCAGCTCGCCGGCCCCTACGGCTCCGCCCGCGCGCTCTACATGCGGCCGCCGTTCAAGGAGGGCACCCCGCAGCAGGGCCCGCAGTCGCCGCTGACGCCGGCGATGCGCTATCGGCACGGCCTCGCCGCCCTCGACAAGTACTGCCGCCAGGCCTTCGCCGGAAAGACCTTCGCCCAGCTCACCGACGAGCAGAAGGACAAGGTGCTCACCGGCATGGAGAAGGGGCCGATCGCCTTCGACGGCGCGAGCGCCCGGGCGCTCTTCGAGCAGCTCCACACCAACACCCGGGAGGGCTTCTTCGCCGATCCGATCTACGGCGGCAACCGCGGCATGGCGGGCTGGAAGATGATCGGCTTTCCCGGCGCCCGCTACGACTATCGCGACTGGGTCGAGCGTCACAACGAGCGCTTTCCGCTGCCGCCGGTCGGCCTCGGCGGAATGCGCGCATGACGACCCTCCGCCCGCTGCAACAGGAAATGACGCCATGACCCGCAGACTGCCCGCGACCGACGCCGTCATCATCGGATTGGGCTGGACCGGCTCGATCCTCGCCGAGGCGCTCACCCGTGCCGGCCTCGGTGTGGTGGCGATCGAGCGCGGTCCCTGGCGCGACACCGCGACGGATTTCCCCACCACCTACGCCCAGGACGAGCTCCGCTATCACATCCGCCACGACCTCTTCCTGCGCCCGGCGCAGGAGACCTTCACGGTGCGCAACAACGCCAGCCAGACGGCGCTGCCGATGCGGACCTGGGGCTCCTTCATGCCGCCCAACGGTGTCGGCGGCGGCGGCGTGCATTGGAACGCCGAGACCTGGCGCTTCCTGCCCTCGGACTTCCAGCAGCGCTCCCACAACGTCGAGCGCTACGGCAAGAACTTCCTGCCCGAGGACATGACGATCCAGGACTGGGGCATCACCTACGACGATCTCGAGCCCTATTACGACCGCTTCGAGTATCTCTGCGGCACCTCCGGCACCGCCGGCAACCTTAGGGGCGTCATCAAGGAGGGCGGCAATCCCTTCGAGGGGCCGCGCTCGCGCGAGTATCCGACGCCGGCGCAGAAGCAACCCTTTGGCCCCACCCTCTTCGCCAAGGCGGCGATGGAGATGGGCTACAAGCCCTTCCCGCAGCCCTCGGGCAATCTCTCCCAGGCCTACACCAACCCGTTCGGCGTCACCCTCGGCCCCTGCACCTATTGCGGCTTCTGCGAGTGGTTCGGCTGCGGCAACTATTCGAAGGCGAGCCCGCAGACGACCATCCTGCCCGTGCTGGTGCGGCGGCAGAATTTCGAGGCCCGCACCCATTGCGAGGTCGTGCAGATCAACCTCGACAAGTCCGGCAAGCGCGCCACCGGCGTCACCTATGTGGACAGCAACGGCGACAGCTGGGAGCAGCCGGCGGAGCTGGTGCTGCTCTGCGCCTTCCAGCTCTTCAACGTCCACATGCTGCTCACCTCGGGGATCGGCCAGCCCTACAACCCTTCCACCAACGAAGGGGTGATCGGTCGGAACTACTCCTACCAGACGACCTCGAGCATCAACGCCTTCTTCGAGGACAAGATCTTCAATCCCTTCATCTCCTCCGGCTCGATCGGCATGTGCGTCGACGACTTCAACGGCGACAATTTCGACCACGGCAAGCTGGGCTTCATCGGCGGCGGCTATATCGGCGCGGTGCAGACCAATGGCCGGCCGCTGCAGACCACCCTGGTGCCGAAGGGCTCGCCGGGCTGGGGTGCCGAGTGGAAGAAGCTGGTGAAAGAGAATTATCTCCGCACCTACCAGACCGTGACCCACGGCGCCTGCGCCAGCTATCGCGACGCCTATCTCGATCTCGACCCCACCTACACCGACGCCTTCGGCCGCAAGCTGCTGCGCATCACCTTCGACTTCCATCCGAACGAGCTGAAGATGTCGCAGTACCTGACCGACCGCGTCGGCGACATCACCCAGAAGATGGGGCCGAAGCAGATGGACAAGTTCCCGCGCACCGGTCCCTACAATTCCACCATCTATCAGACGACCCACACCTGCGGCGGCGTCGTCATGGGCGCCGATCCCAAGACCAGCGCGCTCAACCGCTATCTGCAGAGCTGGGACGTGCCCAATCTCTTCGTCACCGGCGCCAGCGCCTTCCCGCAGAACGCCGGGTACAATCCCACCAACACAGTGGGCGCGCTCGCCTTCATGGCGGCGGATGCGATCGTCAACCAGTACCTGAAATCTCCCGGCCCGCTGGTGCAGGCATGAGACGCGCGCCCCTCGCCCTGGCGCTGCTCCTCCTCGCCGCCGGCGCCGCCCGCGCCGAGACCGACGGGCAGTCCTTCGACCAGATCTCGCGCGGCCGCTACCTCGCCGCCGCCGGCGACTGCGCCGCCTGCCACACGGTTCCCGGCGGCAAGCCCTATGCCGGCGGCCGTCCGCTGGCGACGCCCTTCGGCACGCTGCTGGCGCCGAACTTGACGCCGGACCGCGAGACCGGCATCGGCGCCTGGAGCAACGACCAGTTCGTCGCCGCGCTCCGGGACGGCACGTTCCCCGGCGGCCACCTCTATCCGGCGATGCCCTACACCTACTATACGAAGATGACGCGCGACGACGCGCTGGCGATCCGCGCCTATCTCGCGACCCTGGAGCCGGTGCGCAACGAGGTGGTCGCCAACCAGCTGCCTTTCCCCTTCGATATCCGCGCCAGCATGATCGGCTGGAACGCGCTCTTCTTCACGCCGGGGGTCTTCCGGCCGGTCACCGGCAAATCGGCTGAGTGGAACCGCGGCGCCTATCTGGTGGAGGGCCTCGGCCATTGCGGCGCGTGCCACACCGAGAAGAACTTCCTCGGCGGCGACCACAGCAGCCGCGCGCTGCAGGGCGGCGTGCTGCAAGGCTGGTTCTCTCCCAATGTGACCGCCGATTCCCATGTGGGCATCGGCAGCTGGTCGGTGGACGACATCGTCCAGTACCTTGCGACCGGTCACAACCGCATCGCCGCGGCGACCGGGCCGATGGCAGAGGTCGTCACCGACTCCACCTCGAAGCTGTCGCACGACGACCTGGCGGCGATCGCCACATATCTCAAGGACGATCAGCCGGCGGGCGGCTCGGCGCCGCCGGCGCCCATTGCCGCCGATGATTCGACCATGCGCGCCGGCGCGGCGATCTACGTCGATCAGTGCGCCGCCTGCCACGCCGCCCTGGGCACCGGTATCGTCGGGTTGTTCCCGAGCCTCAAGGGCAGCCCCTCGGTGCAGTCGGTGGACGCCACCAGCCTGATCCGCGTGGTGCTGGAGGGCGCCCAGAGCGTCGCCACCGATCCGGCGCCCACCGGCCCCGCGATGCCGAGCTTCGGTTGGAAGCTCAGCGACGATCAGGTGGCGGCGGTTCTGACCTATATCCGCAACAGCTGGGGCAACGCGGCGGCCGCGGTCTCTGCGGGCGACGTCGGCAAGTCGAGGAAGCAGCTGAGCCAGGCGGCGCAGTAGCGCCGACGCCAGGCTCAGGCGATCACGCCCTCCGGAAGCGCCGCGGGCATCCGCGCCTGGGCTGCCGGCGGCAGGTCGCAGGGGAGGAACTGGCCGCGGCCGATCGCCGCCACCACCTTGCCGTCGCGGCAGACCTCCTCGCCGCGGGAGAACACCACGACCGGCCATCCCCTGACCTTCTGGCCTTCATAGGGCGTGTAGTCGACGTCGTGGTGCAGGATCTCGTTGGTGATGATGACCTCGCGCTTCGGATCCCAGATCACGATGTCGGCGTCGCTGCCGATGGCGATGGTGCCCTTCTTCGGATAGAGACCGTAGAGCCGCGCCGGCTCGGTGGCGGTCAAGGAGACGAAGCGGGTGAGCTCGAGGCGACCCTCGCTGACGCCGCCGGAGAACAGGAGCGGCATCCGCGTCTCGATCCCGGGGACGCCGTTCGGGATGTTGCGGAAGGAGCTCTTGGCGCCGCTGATCATCTTGCCCTTGGGATCGTTGTAGCGGGTGGGTGAGTGGTCCGACGACAGCACCTGGAAGACGCCGCTGGCGAGCGCCTGCCACACCACTTCCTGGTTCGCCTTGTCCCGGGGCGGCGGGCTGCAGACGCATTTGGCGCCCTCGAACCCCTCCTTCGCCATGTCGTCCTCGGTAAGGAAGAGATATTGCGGGCAGGTCTCCGCATAGATCTTGATGCCCCGCTGCTGCGCCCAGCGGATCTGCTCGATCGCCTCGCGGCCGGAGACATGCACGATCAGGATCGGCACGCCGACGATCTCGGCGAGGCTGATCGCGCGGTGCGTGGCCTCGCGCTCCACCGGCATCGGCCGCGAGGTGCCGTGATACCGGGGCGCGGTCCTGCCGGCGGCCTCCAGCTTGTCGGTGAGCCAGTTGATGACGTCGCTGTTCTCCGCATGCACCATCACCATGGCGCCCTCGCGGCGGGCGAGCGCCAGCACGTCGAGGATCT
The DNA here is from genome assembly GCA_035507155.1 of Allostellaceae bacterium. GTDB lineage: Bacteria > Pseudomonadota > Alphaproteobacteria > ATCC43930 > CGMCC-115725 > DASZHJ01. The sequence continues at coordinate 1,664 of DATJOK010000181.1, read as the reverse complement.
GGCGGTCGTTGAGCTTCAGATCCTCGTAGGTCATGTAGATCTTGAAGGCGGTGCAGCCGTCGCGGATCAGCGCCGGCAGCTCCTGACCCAGCACCTGCTCGGTCGGATCCGAGATGATGAGGTGGAAGGCATAGTCGATGATCGACTTGCCTTTGGCGCGGCGGTGATAGTCCTCGACCGCGGCGCGCAGCGACTGGCCCTTGAGCTGGGCCGCGAAGGGAATGATCGTGGTGGTGCCGCCGCAGGCGGCGGAGATCGAGCCGCTGCGGAAATCATCGGCGCAGACCGCGCCGGTGAGCGACGGCTGATCGATATGGCAGTGGGCGTCGACCCCGCCCGGCAGCACCAGTCGGTCGGTGGCATCGATATCGCGCGTGCCTTTCGGCAGCGTCTCGGCGATGGCGGTGATGCGGCCGCCGGCGACGCCGATATCGGCGCGGAACACGTCCGCCGCCGTCGCCACGGTGCCGTTGCGGATCACGAGATCGAAATCGGCCATGACTTTCCCCCTCAGTTGGCCACGGGCGCCGGGCCCGGAAAGAGATCGAGCCGGCGCTGCTCGAAATAAGGCCAGCGCCGGCGCGTCGCGGCGATGGCGGCGGGATCGATCTCGGCGATCACCACGCCCGGCCCTTCGGCGCCGGAGCGCCGGGCGATCAGCTCGCCCGCGGCATCGACAACGCAGCTCTCGCCGTAATTCTGCACCACGCTGGCGCCGACATACTCCGGCCCGATCTTGTTGGCGGAGAGCACGGCGACGCCATTCTCCCGCCCGTGCGTGCGAAGCTCGCCGAGAAAGAACTCGACGCTGTCGCCGCCCTCGCCGGCGATCGGCACCGCCACCAGCTCCGCACCCTGCGCCCGGAGCTCCCGCCAGCATTCGGGAAAGCGCCGATCGTAGCAGATGAGCGCGCCCAGGCGCAGGTCCTCGAGCTCGAAGACGCCGAGCCCGTCGCCGGGCGAGAACTGCCTGGCCTCGTCGGGCGCCGGCAAATGCAGCTTGCGGATCACCGGCAGGGCGCCGTGGCGGCCGCGCGCCGGAACGAGGGCACCGTCGCGGCCAATGAGGGCGATGCTGTTGAAGTAGCGCCCGCCGTCGCGCTCATAGAACGGCAGCAGCAGCGTGATGCCGAGCTCGCGGCAGAGGCGCTGGAACTCCGCGATCAGCGCGCCATCGCGCGGCTCGGCGAAACCACGCCATGCCTCCGGCGCCTCGCCGCAGAAGAACGGCAGCGTCGCCAGCTCCGGCAGCAGGGCGAGATCGGCGCCCAGCCGCGCCGCCTCGCGGAGATAGCGCGCGGCGATCTCCCGGTTGGCGGCCGGATCGGCGCCGCAGCCCGGCAGCTGGATCGCGGCGACGCGCCAGAGCCGGCTCATGGCGGCGTTAGACTCGCGAGCTCGGCCGGTAATAGGGCTGATGAGCGGCCATGTCCATGTACCCCTCGTAGAACGCCTTCACATGCGGCAGCACCGCCTTGGCGAGGCGGCGGCGCTCCTCCTCCTCGGCGTTGAGCGGCTTCTTGAGGAGGTCGGAGAGCTGCTGCAGCGCGGCGTCGCGGTCGAGTTTGGTGAACTTGCCGTCCTGGTAGACCACCTCGCCCGCCACCATCACCGCCTTGACCCCCTCGACCTTGGCGCGCTGCACGACGGCATCGAGCACCGGC
>DATJOK010000180.1:0-11736 GCA_035507155.1 Allostellaceae bacterium | reverse complement strand
CGGCGAATCCGCAGCGACCCCGCGGCTCCTGGCGGAGGCGGGGCTCGACTATGTGATGGACTGGCCGAACGACGATCAGCCTTATCGGATGACTGTCGGCCGGCCCTTCGTCTCGATCCCGAACCATGCGGAATGGGACGACGTGCAGCTGCTCTGGCTGCGCCGCGTCGCCATGACGAGCTATCCGAAGCTGGTCGGCGAGGCATTCAGCGCGCTCCACGAGGAGGGCGCGCGGTCAGGGCGCATCTTCGGCCTTGGCCTGCATCCCTGGCTCATCGGCATGGCGCATCGCATCCGCTATCTGGACGAGGCGCTGCGGGCGATCGCCGGCCATGGCGAGGTCTGGCAGGCGACGGCGGGCGAGATCGCCGCCTGGTATCTGCAGAACGGCCCGCATGCGTCCTGAATTCGTCCCGCCCGCTCGGGCAGATGGAATATTTGTCATGATTTCCCAGGAGGAATTTCCACCGTAGATCACAAAATTGCCACGAATAGGCGCCAGAACCTGCACGGTGTGCAGGGATAGTAGGGCCGGCTCTGCGCGTTATATGCGGGAGACGGGCTCGCTGCTTCCCACCCAATCCCGGACTCCAACCCCGATATAATGAGGCTCTGATCATGCTCTCCTTCGCCAAACCGACGGCCGGCGCCGTCGCTGTCGCCGCGCTGCTGGCCATGGGCGTTCTCACGCCGGCGGCCGAGGCCGCCTCTCCGTCCTCGCCACAACTCGTCGCGCAGGCCAGCACCACCGCGCCGGCCCCGAGCACGACGCCCGCGCCGGCCAAGCGCGCGAAGAAGACACCGGTCGATCGCGTCGAGGCGCGCATCACCGATCTCCATTCCCGCCTCAAGATCACGCCGCAGCAGCAGAGCCAGTGGGATGCCTTCGCCCAGGTGATGCGCGACAATGCCAAGGCGATGACGGCCGCTCTCGACCAGCGGGCGCAGATGGAGGCGTCGAAGACCGAGACCGCGGTCGATGACATGAAGTCCTACCAGGCGATCACCCAGGCCCACGCGGACGGCATGACGAAGCTCGTGCCGGCTTTCGAGGCGCTCTACGACTCGATGTCGCCCGAGCAGAAGAAGAATGCGGACGAGGTGTTCGGCAGCTTCAGCCGCCGCCGCGCGGCGCACGGGCACCACGCCGCCGTGGCACCCGCCAAACCCTGAGGAACCGCCCGTCGCCGGTCGCCAAGGGACGCCGGCGAGACCGCGGCACTGCCACGGTTTCGCCTAAAGCGTTGATATCGTCACCCTTATTTGCCACGGCCACGACGGGCACTAAAAATGCCGAGCTTGCTTATTATCTGATGCGAGGCAGTTTGATCGCTCCGGAAAGGAGGCGCAGATGAGAACCTCGATGAAGTCGCTTCGAAACCTGGTTTCCGGCCGGACCGCGCGGAGGCTGGTCCTGGCGCTCGGCCTCGGCGCGGTGGCCGTAACGACCGCCGTGCCGGCCTATGCGGACTGGCGGGACGACCGCGCGCGTCATGATCGCGACTGGCGCGAGCATCACTGGCATGACCATTACCCGGTCTATGTGGGGCCGGGCTATGCTTACGCTCCGCCGCCGGTGGTCTACGCGCCGCCGCCGCCGCCGCCCGGCATCAACCTGGTCATTCCCCTGCACATTCGCTGACGGTACCCGCTGCGCGATCCCTCCTCGTGAGGGCTCGCGCGGCGGCCTTGACTGCGACGCCTGAAGCGGGCGGCGCGCGCCGGTCGATGCCGGCACGCGCCGCCCGTGTCGTTTCTCGGATTGTCCGCTAAGCTCGCCCGGGAACGATCGGGAGGGGGTGATGGCGGAATTCTCCGATGCGGAGCTCTTCGGCAAGTCGCTGGGTTTCATGGGCGCGCCGCAGACGCTTGACCTCTTGGGCGCCAAGGCGGCAGTGCTGGGCGTTCCCTTCGACTGCGGGGTCAATCCGCTCCGCATCGGCTCGCGCCTCGGGCCGCACGCGATCCGCGAGCAGTCGCTGCAGCTCCGGCCCTACAATTCCGAGCTCGCCGATTTCAATCCGCTGCAGCGCCTGGGCGTCGTTGACTGCGGTGACGTGAAGGTGGTGCCGAGCCGTGTCGTCGATGCCTTCGAGCGCATCGAGGCGGCGGCGCGGCGCATCCATGAGGCCGGTGCGGTTCCCATCACCATGGGCGGCGACGGCAGCGTCTCGCTGCCGCTGCTGCGGGCGGCAGCGCGGCACCACCGCGGCATCGCCGCGGTCCATGTCGACGCCCACACCGACAGCTACCCTTACGCACCCGACGACAAGTACAACACCTCGACGCAATTCACCCACGCCGCCGAGGAGCAGCTGGTCTCCGCCTCGCTCTCCTATCACATCGGCGCGCGCGGCACGACCTACACCGCCGGCGTCTACGACTTCACCCGGGGGCTCGGCTACAACGTCATCACCATGCGCGAGCTGATGAAGCGCGGCATCGACGACGTGCTGGCGGAGCTGCAGGAGAAGCTCGCCGGCCGCCCGGTCTATCTCTGCTGGGACATGGACGCCTTCGACCCGTCGGTCGCTCCCGGCGTGGCGACGCCGAGCTGGGGCGGCCTCCTCGCCCGCGAGGGGCTCGAGCTGCTGCGCGGCCTCGCCGGCCTCGACCTCGTCGCTGTCGACGTGAATACCGTCAGTCCGCCGCATGACGTCCAGGGCACCACCGCCTCGCTCTCCGCCCAGGTGATGTATGAGGGGATGGTGCTGCTCTGCCGGAAGCTCGGGCTGGACTAAGGCGCTTTTCGCGACATATCCGGTCGAGGGCGCGCGCCCGGCTGTGAGCTGCGCCACATCGGCCGCGCCGCCGCCCTGCGATGCTCCCGGGGGATCGCGCAGCAGAGAGAGGAGGCTCGCGCCATGACGACGGTCTATTTCGCCACCAACCGGAAGCCAGATCAGAGCGCCATCGGCGGCTTCGGCGCCGATATCGTCGCCAACCAGCCGGACGCCATCACTTATGCCGTCGCTCAGGTGACCGGCACCGACCTCGCGCAGGAAGGAAGCGGCACCATAGCTTCGGTCGATGACAAATCCATGGGCGGCTTCTCCGACGCCGCCACCAAGGCCATCATCGCCGCCGGCAAGAACCTGCTGGTCTTCATCCACGGCTTCGATAATTCCTTCGAGGATGCAATCAAGCGCGCCGCCTATAACCGCGAATGGTTCGCCGAGGGCGGCTCCGCCGCCGGCGACACCACGGTGATCGCCTTCACCTGGCCCTCGAAGGGCGAGCTCTTCGCGGCGCCGACCCACACCTCGCCGGACGCCTACCGCGGTGATCAGGCCCAGGCCGGCAAGTCCGGCTACCATCTCGCCTTCTTCCTGAACGAGCTCGATCAGCTCCGCGCCGATTATCGCAGGGCCAATCCGAGCGCGAAGATCTTCCTGCTGGCGCACAGCATGGGGAACTATTGCCTGCAGGCGGGGGTGCAGTACTGGTTCGACAACCGCGGCTCCAACGACCTGATGTTCGACGAGGTGATCCTGCCGGGTGCCGACGAGGTCGCCGACAGCTTCGAGCGGCTGGGCGGCGCCCGCCTCAGCAACCTGCCGAAGCTCGCCGGGCGTATCTCCGTCTATTACAGCCGCAAGGACGTCGCGATGTACTTGAGCACGACGCTCAATCTCAACGCGCGCCTCGGCTTCGACGGTCCGAGCGACAAGCGCGATACCGCGCGCTATCCCCTCGACAAGTTCCGCATCATCGACAGCACGGAAGTGAAGGATTTCGACCCGCTGGTGCCGCCGGACGCCACCCATCAATACTACCGGCGCTCCAAGATCGTGCGCGCCGACATCGTCGCCACCTTGGCCGGGCGGCCGCCGGTGGCGGGCGGGCTGATCAGTCTCTAGCCTGATGGACGAGCCCGTCGACGGCGGTGACGCCGCCGCCGGCGGGCTTGACGATGAGCGGATTGATTTCCGCCTCGACCACCTCGGGAAGCTGCGCCAGCATCGAGATCCGCGCGACAGCGTCCGCAAGGGCGGCGACATCGCCCGCCTGCGCGCCGCGGTAGCCGCTCAGCACCGCCGCGCCGCGGAGCTCTGTGATCATGTCCGTGGCTTCCGCCGCGGACACCGGTGCCATCCGCACGGCGAAATCGCGATAGAGCTCCGCCAGGGTCCCGCCCATGCCGACGGTCACCACCGGCCCTACCTGCGGATCGCGCCGGTAGCCCAGCAGCAGTTCGGCGACCCCTGCCGTCATCGGCTGCACCAGGATGCCGTCGAGCCGGGCCTCGGGGCGCCGCTCGCGCACGGTCGAGACGAGGACGCGGGCGCGCTCGCCCAACTCCTGCGGCGAGGCGATCCCGAGCGCAACCCCGCCGGCCTCGGTCTTGTGCGGAATATCCGCAGAGAGCACTTTCGCCGCCACCGGAAACGGAAACGGCAGCGAGCGGAGCGTGCCGTCGAGATCGAGTGTGATGCTCGCCACCGGCGGGATGCCGAGCGCCGCGAAGAAGGCGGCGGAGCGGCGCTCGTCCAGCACCTCACCCGGTGCCTCCTGCAGGACTGAGCGGGCGCGCGCGACCGCCGCTGCGTCGATGGCCGCCTCGGGCGCCCGCTGCGTCCGGCGGAGGTAGGCGGCGATGCCGTCGGCGCAGGCTTCCGGCGTGCGGAACGCGGCGACGCCATGCGCTGCCAACAGGCTCAGCGTCGCGTCCGCCTGTGGCGTCAGGAAGACCGCGATCGGCTTCGCGTTCCCGGCGCAGTCGATGATCGGCTTCACTGCCAGCTCCGGATTGAACTGCGCCGAGGATCCCACCACCGCGACCACCAGGGCGAATTCCGGCGCTGCGAGCAGCGTGTCGAGGGCGGCGCGCATCACCTCGTAGCGGGTGCCGGCGAGGGTGAGATCGAGGATGCGGCCGGGCTCGGCGGCGATGCCGGCCGTCTTGAGACGCTCCGCGGTCGCGGCGCTCGGCACCGCCACCTCGACGCCGAGCACGCCCAGGCGATCCACCACCATGGCTGCGCCGCCGCCGGTGGTAGCGACCACGCCGACGCCGCGGGCTCGCCGTCCGGCGGCGGGCGCGCGACCGATCATCAGCGGCGCCGCCTCCAGCAGCGTCTCCAGGTGATCGACGCGCTCGATGCCGTGCCGGCGCAGGAAGACCTCGGCGGCGATGTCGGAGCCCAGCATGGCGCCGGTATGGGAGACCGCCAGCTCCTGTCCCGCCTCGGAACGGCCGAGCTTGTAGGCGAGGATCGGCTTTCCCGCGTGGCGCGCCAGCGCGGCGAAACGAGCGATCTCCTCCGGCCGCCGGATGGTCTCGAGAAACAGCAGGAAGGCATCGGTGTCGGGATCGTCGGCTAGCATCGCGCCGATCTCGCCGACGGAGAGATCGGCCTCGTTGCCGACCGAGATCATCTTGGCGAAGCCGATGCCGCGGGCGCCGCCGCGCGAGAGGAAAGTGCCGAGCAGGCTGCCGCTCTGGGAGATCACCGTCAGGCGGCCCTTGGGCAGGGTATCGGTGAGGAAGGAGGCGTTCGCTGTGAGAGTCAGTGCGCGATAGGCGTTGACGACGCCGAGGCTGTTGGGGCCGACGAGGCGCATGCCGCCGGCGCCGGCGAGCTCCACCAGCCGCTGCTGGCGGCGGCGGCCGTCTTCGCCTGCCTCGGCGAATCCCGCGGCGAGAATGGTGGCGACCGCGACGCCGTGCCGGGCGCAGTCGGCGACCGCTTCCTCGACCGACGGCGTGTTGACGAGGATGTAGGCATGATCGATGGTGCCGGGCACATCGTCGAGGCTCGCGTAGGCGCGCTCCCCCTGCACGGTCTCGCGGCGCGGATTGACGGGATGGATCGCGCCCGCGAAGCCATGCTTGCGCAGGAAGCGCAGCGGCCGGCCCGCGGTCTTTGCGGCGTCGTCGGAGATGCCGATCAGCGCCACCGATCTCGGCGCGAACAGCGCTTCGGCGAGACGGTGCGTGTCAGTCGGCAACGGCACGGCGCGGCGGCTTCTGCGGGAAGGAGCGGTCGAAGACGAATTCGGCGATGCGGTTCTTCATGATCTCGAGGGAGCCGCCGGCGATCATCCAGCCACGGGTGCGGCGGAGACAGTATTCGACGATGCTCTCCTCGGTGAATCCCAGACCGCCCAGCACCTGCACCGCCTCATTGGCGGCGCGGAAGCCCGCCTGGTTGCAGTAGGCCTTGGCGAGCGACGTCTCGTAGGCGGAGGGAAGGCCGCGATCCGCATTCACCGCCGCGCGGTAGAGCAGCAGTTGCGCCGCCTCCAGCTCCAGCGCCATCTCCGCGAATTTCCACTGGATGCCCTGGAATTCGCAGAGCGCGCGGCCGAATTGATGGCGCCCCTTCGCATGGTCGCGGGCGACGTTGAAGGCGAGCCGGCCGACGGCGAGGGCGCGCGCCGAGTTGCCGATGCGCTCGACGTTGAAGCCCTGGATCTGCTTCTTGAAGCCGCCGGGGCCGAGCAGCAGGTTCTCCGGTCCGATGCGGCAGCTCTCGAAATAGAGCTGCTGCCATTGATCGCCGCTGACGAAGCGCGAGGGCCGGCCGAGGGTGAAGCCCGGCGTGCCGCGCTCCACCAGCACCGAGCCGATGCCGTCGGTGCCGGGTCCGAAGCGCACGTAGACAAGGAAGAGGCTCGCCTCCGGGCTGTTGCTGGTGAAGACCTTGCTGCCGTCGATGCGCCAGCCGCCGCCGTCGGGGGTCGCCGTGGTCTTGAGGTCGGTGACGGCGGATCCCGCCTCGGGCTCGCTCATGCCGAGGGCGATCACCGCTTTTCCCGCCAGCAATGCCGGCAGGAAGCGTGCCTTCTGCTCCGCCGTCGCGTATTCGGCGAAGGTGCGGATGGCGCCGAAATTGCCGGCCTGGATCACATCGGCGCTGCGCGGGCAGGCGAGCGCCACCTCCTCGATGGCGATGACCGCGTCCATCAGGCTGCCGCCCTGGCCGCCATCCGCCTCGGGAAGCGCGATGCCGAGCAGGCCCTGCGCCGCCATCTTCCGGGCGACATCCCAGGGATAGCCCTCCGTATGGGCGCGCTTCAGCGCCCCGGGCGCCAGCTCGCGCGCCGCGAAACGCCGCACGCTGTCGCGAAACTGGGTCTGCTCTTCCGTCAGCGAGAAATCCATCCGGTGCCTCGCGCTCGCTCGTTCCGGTGCGCATTCTGCCGCGCTCCGCGGCGCCGGCAAAGCCCGCGGCTCAAGCGCGGTACAGCTCGCCTTGCGGCTGGCGCTCGGGTCGCGTGGCGCCGAGGATCGCGGAGCTTGCGAAGACCAGCAGGATCACCAGGCTCGGATAGAGGGGATCGATAAGGAGATGGGCGGAGCGGAACGCCCACCAGGACAATCCCCAGGCGAAAGCCAACGCATAGCCGGCGAGGATGCCTGATCTCAGCACGCTCGATCGGCGCAGCAGCGCGAGGGCCGGGGTGATCAGCGCGATGAACAGCAGCTCGGCCGTGCTGGCCCAGCGTGGCCGTGTCAGGAACCATCCCGCCACCGCCTGGTCGATCGCCTGGGCGTGGATCTCGACGCCGGGAATGCCGGCGCCGGCGGGCGTCTCGTGGCGGTCGCCGAAGCTCACGGCGCTCGATCCCACCAGGACGATGCGGTCCTTCATCTCGCTGGCGTCGAACCTTCCCGCGAGGACATCGGTGGCGGAGAGCCAGCGGTCGCGATCGATCGGGCTGTAGGCGATCCGCATCCGCCCCTGGGCGTCGGTCGGCACCACCAGCGGTCCGATCTTGAGCGCTGCGAGGCCGTGGCCGGCGCCGAGGGCGAGATCACCCGTCTCGCTGGCGTGGCCGATATAGCTCCTGGCGCCAAGCCCGACGCGCAGCACCTCGGCGACGAAGCCGGGGTAGGGCACGCCGCTGACGCGCTCCACCAGCGGCAGGCGCCGCACCACGCCGTCGGCATCGGTGTCCTCGTCGAGGCTGCCGCTGCCCGTGGCCGCGGCCTCGAGCTCGGGTGCGCTGACCACGGCGCCGGGATAGACCGACGTCAGCCGCAGCGGATCCTCGCCGGCAAAGATGAAGCCGGCCTTTTCCGCCGGCCTCTCCACCGCGCCGAGCGAATTGGGCCGGCTGCCCAGCACCACCGGCGCGCGGCGCACCGCCTCGGCGAAGATCGCTTCCCGGTCGGGCTCGGCAAGAACGAGATCGAAGCCGATGACGGCGGCGCCTGCTGCCTGCAGGCGGTTGGTGAGCTGGGCGAGCAGCGCCGGCGCCCATGGCCACTGGCCGCGCTCGCCGAGACTGCGCTGGTCGATATCGACGATGAGCGCCGGCTCGTCCTGAGCGGGCCTCGGCGCCGCGTGCTGGAAGAGGTCGGCGCTCACGAGCTCGAGCCGGTGCACCAGCGGCAGGCCGGCGAGCTTGCCGAAACACCCGAGCGTCGCGATCAGCAGCGCCGCCACCAGAGCGGCGAAGCTCCGGCTCATGGCAGGAGCTGGCCGCGGCGCGGCGGAGCGAGAATGGAAATTGCTGCTGAGGCGATGGTCGACATCGGACGCTTCCCGTTAGAGACTAGCGGCAAGCGCGGCCGACCGATAGCGTAACTGGAATCATGGTAAAGAGCGCGATGGCAAGCTGGCCGCTTGTTCGCGCGGCGATTGGGGAGGAGGAGCGATGAACCTGCACCACCTGCTGCAGCGGCGCGCCGAGGCCGGCAAGCCGGTTCGCGTCGGGCTGATCGGCGCCGGCAAGTTCGGCAGCATGTTCCTGGCGCAGGCGCAGCGCACGCCGGGGCTGCATCTTGCGGCGGTGGCGGATCTGGCGCCGGCGCGGGCGCGGGACGCGATGCTGCGTGTCGGCTGGGCTGCCGAGCGCATCGCCGCCCAGAGCCTCGACCAGGCGATGAGCGCGGGCACCGCCTTCATCGGCGACGATGCCGAGCGGATGATCGCGCGCCCGGAGATCGAGGTGGTGATCGACGCCACCGGCGTCCCCGCCGCCGGCATCCGCCACGCGCTCCTCGCCATCGAGCACGGCAAGCACATCGTGATGGTGAACGTGGAGGCGGACGTGCTGGCAGGACCGCTGCTGGCAGAGCGGGCGGCGAAGGCCGGCGTGGTCTATTCCATGGCCTATGGCGACCAGCCGGCGCTCATCGCCGAGCTCGTTGACTGGGCGCGCGCCTCTGGTTTCGACGTGGTGGCCGCCGGCAAGGGCACCAAGTATCTCCCAGCCTATCACGCCTCGACTCCGGAGACGGTCTGGGGTCATTACGGCCTGACGCCGGAGCAGGCGCGGACCGGCGGCATGAATCCGCAGATGTTCAACTCCTTCCTCGACGGCACCAAGTCGGGCATCGAGATGGCGGCGGTGGCGAATGCGACGGGACTCGCGCCGGCCAGCGGCGGGCTCGAATTTCCCGCCTGCGGGGTCGACGATCTGCCGCGGCTGCTGAAGCCCAGGAGCGAGGGCGGCGTTCTTGCGCATAAGGGCCAGGTGGAGGTCATCTCGTCGCTGGAGCGCGATGGCCGACCGGTGTTCCGCGACCTGCGCTGGGGCGTCTATGTGGTCTTCGAGGCACCGAGCGACTACGTGAAGCGCTGCTTCGCGGAATACGGCATGGTGACTGATCCCGGTGGCCGCTACGCCGCGCTCTACCGGCCCTATCACCTGATCGGCCTCGAGCTCGGCATCTCCGTCGCCTCGGCGGCGCTCCGGCGCGAGCCCACCGGCGTCGCCACCGGGTTCCGCGGCGACGTGGTGGCGACCGCCAAACGCGATCTCCGCGCCGGCGAGGTGCTGGACGGCGAGGGCGGCTTCACGGTCTGGGGCAAGCTGACGCCGGCCGAGGCGTCGCTCGCCGCCGGCGGCCTGCCGATCGGGCTCGCCCACAAGGTGACGCTCACGCGAGCGGTCAAGGCCGGCCAGATCCTCCGCTGGTCCGACGTCGCGGCGGACGAGGCGAGCGAGCCTGTCCGCATCCGCCGCGAGATGGAGCGTCGCTTCGCCGGCTCTCGGACCGAGGCGCGGTCGGCGGCGGAATAAACGCTCGCTCAGTTCACCGACCGGGTGGCGCTCTTGAAGAGCTGGCGCATCGCCATGTAGTGGGCGGTGCGGACCGGCGGATTGAACAGCGACCACGGCTCCGCCGCCTTCATCAGCGGCACCGCCTCCGCCAGCTCCTTGCGATAGGTTGCGAGCGCGTCTCTCGCCTCGTCGAAGCGGCCAAGTGCCGCGGCGGCGTCGATGCGGCGGAGGTCGAGGACCAATCCCTTGAGCGCCGCCCTTGCCTTGGCGCGCTCCGGCCAGCCGCCGTCGACCGAGGTGTCCTTGCGATCGGGGAAATCCTCCGTGCATTCGCGCAGCTCGCCGCCCACCGTATCGACGGCGAGGTCGATCACCTCCAAGTTGTGGGCGGGGATCGCGGTGTCGAGCACGCTGTCGAAATGCTGGATCTCCTGCACCTGGGCATCGATGCTCACCGGCTGCATCGCTTGCTCGCCGTCGCCGACCGCGGTCAGATAGGCCACGAGATCGCTGCGATCCTGCGCCGAGAGGCCAAGGCCGTAGAAGCGGTCGAAATGCGCCACCACCTGGTCGTAGCTGTCGTAGCGGCCGTCATGGAAATAGGGCGCATTGAAGTCGGCGTTGAGGAGCGTCGGCGTCTTGTAGAGCCCGCCGGCGCCCACATCGTGCTGCTGATGGTCGACGAAGGCGGCGCTCGGCTGGTGGCAGGTCGCACAGCTCAGGGCGGGATCGTGCGGAAAGGGCTTGCTGAAGAGCGCCTCGCCGCGCTTCTCGGCGTCGCTGGCGTTGGCGGCGAGGCGGCCATTCTCGCCGATGCGCGGATTGGGCAGGAAGTCGATGTCCTGGATATAGGTCACGAGCGCATCGAGGATCTGCGGCGAGGGCTCCGGCCCGTCGAACTCGTTGACGATGACGTTGTGGACGAAGTCGCGCAGCGACGCCATGCGGCCGTCATGGCCGTAGGGTGCGAGGTAGCGCGCGCCGCGGAGGCTCGGGATGGTGACGGGATCGAGGACGCCGTTGTCGGCCTCCGGCTTGAAAAGCGCGCCGGTGGTGTCGAAATTGCCGGGGTGGGTGGAGAGGCCGGGCATGAAGAATTTCGGGTTGGAGACGCCGTTCAGATGGCAGGTATCGCAGCTGATGCCGGCCTGGCGCGCGACGTCGCCGAGGATCGAGGGCGAGCTGAAGGCCATGTCGCCGAGATTCACGAGATAGGAGCGATGGCCGCCGATCGCGTCCGACTTGAAGAGCTCGCGGGGCATGACCGGCGTATCCTCGTTGAGCTCGGTGCCGGCGGGCAGCACGGACTGATTGGTGTAGATGGGGAAGGACCCGGCGCTCGACACCATAAATCCCGTCAGCACCGTCGCGGTGGCGGCGACCGCCGCCCAGCCCGCGATTCGACTAAGTGTCATTGCTGGATCTCTTCCATGGTCGGCGTGCGCAGGCCGAGCTTCGGCGCCGCGTTCTGTAGGCTCACCACCAGCTCCTCGCTCGCGGTGCGGAGCTTGTCCTGGTCGAGGCTCTTGAGGTCGGACGTGTTGTCCAGCAGTGATTTCATCTCGGCGATCTGCTTCTCCGCCAGGTCGGCAAGCGCGGGATCGGCCGATTTCAGCGCCGCCGCGAAGATGACGTTGTAGGCGGACTGGATGCCGTAAGCGTTGTAGCGCATGTCATCGAGGGAGGTGCCGCTGAACGGTGATTCGCCGCCGTCGGACTTGTTCTCGCCCACCTCGTAGGCAAGCCGCGCGACGCCGTTGAGCAGGCCCTGGGGAT
>DATJOK010000179.1:0-2494 GCA_035507155.1 Allostellaceae bacterium | reverse complement strand
TTTGGCTTTCCGGCTGGACTTCGTTCGCGCGCCCCTTTTTGATATCGCGGTCGCCGCCCACATGATGGGCATCGCCGCGAGGAGTTCCGCCCATGCCAGAGATTGTCATCGCCAGCGCCGCCCGTACCGCCGTCGGAGCCTTCAACGGCGGGTTGTCGGGGCTTCCCGCGCATAAGCTTGGCGAGGTCGCGATCGCCGAAGCGATGCGCCGCGCCGATGTCGAACCGGGCGAGGTGAACGAAGTCATCATGGGGCAGATCCTCGCCGCCGGCGAAGGGCAGAACCCGGCGCGCCAGGCCGCGGTCGCCGCCGGCATCCCCTATGAGGCGACCGCCTACGGCGTCAATCAGCTCTGCGGCTCGGGGCTGCGCACGGTTGCGCTCGGCTATCAGGCGATCCGCAACGGCGACAGCGACATCGTGGTGGCGGGCGGGCAGGAGAGCATGAGCCAGGCGCCGCACTGCATGCATCTGCGCAACGGCCACAAGATGGGCGACGCGGAGATGGTCGACACCATGATCCGCGACGGGCTGTGGGACGCCTTCAACGGCTATCACATGGGCAACACCGCGGAGAACGTGGCGCAGCGCTGGCAGATCACCCGCCAGCAGCAGGACGAGCTGGCGCTGCGCTCGCAGAACCGCGCCGAGGCGGCGCAGAAGAGCGGCCGCTTCAAGGACGAGATCGTGCCGGTGAAGATCGCGACGCGCAAAGGCGAGGTGGTCGTCGACACCGACGAGTATCCGCGCCACGGCGCGACGATGGATGCGCTGCAGAAGCTGCGCCCCGCCTTCGACAAGAACGGCACCGTCACGGCGGGGAACGCCTCCGGCATCAACGACGGCGCCGCAGCGGTGGTGCTGATGACCGCCAAGGAAGCGGATCGCCGCGGCATCATGCCGCTGGCGCGGATCGTCTCCTGGGCGACCGCCGGCGTCGATCCCGCGATCATGGGCACCGGTCCCATTCCCTCCAGCAAGCTCGCGCTGAAGCGCGCCGGCTGGAGCGTCGACGATCTCGATCTCATCGAGGCAAACGAGGCCTTCGCGGCGCAGGCCTGCGCCGTCAACAAGGATCTCGGATTCAATCCCGAGAAAGTGAACGTCAATGGCGGCGCCATCGCGCTCGGCCATCCGATCGGCGCCTCGGGCGCGCGGGTGCTGGTGACGCTGCTGCACGAGATGGGCAAGCGCAACGCGCGGAAGGGTCTCGCCACCCTCTGCATCGGCGGCGGCATGGGTATCGCCATGTGCGTCGAGCGCGGCTAGACGCGCTGCAGCAAGCCTTGCTGAAAGCGGGCCGTCCCCTGGGGCGGCCCGTTTTTTCTGCGCAGAGTCGGGTCGTCCGCAAAGACGGCCCGCTTTTTGCTAAGCAAATCTGCCGGAATTCGCCGCGCTTTTCTTCCGGTGATTTGTGCGCTGCGGCATAAGCCGTAACAAAACAAGAATTGACGAAAGCCCGCAAACGACAAATCTAAGTGAAAGGGCGCTCTCCACAGGGAGGAAGACATGGCACGAGTGGCGGTGGTAACAGGCGGAACGCGCGGGATCGGCCGCGCGATCTCGGTGGCGCTGAAGGCAGCGGACTTCAAGGTCGCCGCCAACTACGCCGGCAACGACGGCGCCGCCAGGGAGTTCACCGCCGAGACCGGCATTCCCGCCTACAAGTTCGACGTCGCGAGCTTCGGTGCCTGCGAGGACGGCGTGAAGCAGATCGCTGCCGAGCTCGGCCCGATCGACGTCCTCGTCAACAACGCCGGCATCACCCGCGATTCGGTGCTGCACAAGATGACGCCCGAGCAGTGGGGCCAGGTGATTGCCACCAACCTCACCTCCTGCTTCAACATGTGCCGGCTGGTGATCGAGGGTATGCGCGAGCGCGGCTTCGGCCGCATCGTCAACATCGGCTCGATCAACGGCCAGGCCGGCCAGTACGGCCAGGTGAACTACGCCGCCGCAAAGTCCGGCATCCACGGCTTCACCAAGGCGCTGGCGCAGGAAGGCGCCAGCAAGGGCGTCACGGTGAACGCGATCGCGCCCGGCTACATCGACACCGACATGGTGCGCGCGGTGCCGCCCAACGTGCTGGAGAAGATCGTGGCGCGCATCCCGGTGGGCCGCCTCGGTCACGCCGAGGAGATCGCCCGCGGCGTCCTGTTCCTGGTCTCCGAGCAGGGCGGCTTCATCACGGGCTCGACGCTGTCGATCAACGGCGGCCAGCACATGTACTGAGGCGCTAGCCCGGCTCCCAGCCGGGCGGTGCCATCTCGAATCCGCCGAACTCGAAGGCCGGCGCCACGGTGCAGCCGACCAGCGTCCAGGCACCGAGGCTCCTGGCGCTCTGCCAGTGGCCAGCGGGCACGACCCGCTGCGGTTCCTCGTCGCGGTCGAGCGCAGCGCCCAGCTTCAGATCGTCGCGATGCTTGCCGTCCGGCGAAAGGCTGAGCAGCAGCGGGTCGCCGGCGTACCAGTGCCAGATCTCCGCCGCGTCGACG
>DATJOK010000178.1:0-7626 GCA_035507155.1 Allostellaceae bacterium | reverse complement strand
CGGCGCGGGCGCCGGCGGCAAGGCTCGCCCGCAGCTTCGGCTCGTCGAGGAAGCGCTCGAGCGCCGCGCCGAGCGCCGCCGCATCGCCCGGCGGCACCAGCAGGCCGGCGCTCTGCGGCACCGTCTCGGGAATGGCGCCGGCGGTGGTGGAGATGACGGGCACGCCGTGCACCAGCGCCTCGGCGAGCGCCATGCCGTAGCCCTCGTGATAGGAGGGCAGCACGAAGAGATCGGCACCGGCATAGGCGGCGCCGAGCTTCTCCGGCGGCCATTCGCCGGCGAGGGTGAAGCGGCCCTTGAGTCCGCGCCGGCCGATCTCGTAGCGGAGCGCCGCCGCGGCGGCGGGATCGCGGGTGAGACTGCCGATGCAGCGGCAGTGCCAGTCGCGAGCGGCAAGCGGCGTCAGCGCCTCGACGAGGAGCAGATGACCCTTGCGCGGCGTGACGGAGGCGACGCAGAGCAGCTCGGTGCGGGCGCGGGGCGGGCGGCGGCGCGGCAGACGCTTCGGCCGAGGGGTCCCCGGCGGCGTCACCGCGATGCGCGCGCACTTGACGCCATAGGCGGCAACGAGGCGCGCGGTGCTCTCGCTCGGACAGAGCACGCCGCGCACGAGCTTCAGCAGCCTGGCCTCGAGGGCAGCGATGCGCTTCTGCTCCTTCTCGCCGAGACCGGTCTCGTCGGCGAGCGGATGATGGACGAAGGCGATGATGCGGAGACGCTTCGCCTCGCGATCGAGGCAGTCGGCGAAGGCGAGAAGCGCGAGGCCGTCGATCACCGCGACGGCGCCGTCGGGAAGCGCCTGCAACGCCATCGCCGCCGCGGCACGCGCGACGTCGTCGGGATCGGGAAAGCGGCCGGCGAGCTCGATCGCCTCGACCGCGCGGCCGGCATCATCGCGCAAGCCCTCGACAATATGGCGATCGAAGAGATAGCCGCCGGTGAGCTGGTCGAGCGGGCCGGGGACGATGAAGGCCAGCGTCACCCCAGCGGCCCCTCGAAGGCGGCCCAGGCGTTCGGCGACTCCCGGAGCGTGATCCGCATCGCGGCGAGCGCGCCGGCAGTGCCGCGGCCGAGTGCGCCGGCGGCGATCCGGGGCTTCAGCCGGCGGAAGATCTCGCCGGCGAGGAATTCCGTCGTGGTGTTGCGGCCGCGGAAATCGGCGACCTCGTCGAGGTTCCGGTAGTTGAGCTCGCCCAGCACCTGCTTCAGCGTCTGGAGCGCGAGGCCGATGTCGCAGACGAGGCCGTCGCTGTCGAGCTGCGCGCGCCGCACCTCCATCTCCACCGCATAGGTGGCGCCATGGAGCTGCTGCGCCGGCCCGAACACCTCGCCGACGAAGCTGTGGGCGATCATGAAATGGTCGCTGACGGCGAGGCTGTACATGGCTCCGGCTCCGGGAAAAGGACGCGTCGCCGATTAATACCGGATCACGTGGCAGAGCGCACCGTCGGGGGCCTGGGCGAGGCGGGCCATGGTCGCGGGGAGATCGGCGAAGGCGCTCTCGCCGCTGAGCAGGCGGTCGAAGCAAGGCTCCGCGAGGAGGGCGAGGGCGAGGGCCATGCGGTCGCGATGGCTGCGCCGGGCGCGGCGAGGCGCGGCGACCTGGCCCACCTGGGACGAGAGAAGCTGCAGCCGGCGCGCGTGAAAGTCTTCGCCGAGCGGCAGCGTCACCGGGCGGTCGCCATACCAGCTGAGCTCGACCACGCGGGCCTCGAAGCCGGCGAGGGAGAGGGCGGTGGCGAGTCCTTCCGGCGCGCCGCTGGCGTGGAGGACGAGATCCGCCTTGCCGCTCGCGCCATCGGGCGTGGCGAAGCGGCAACCGAGCGCGGCAGCGAGATCGGCGCGGCGCGGATCGATGTCGATGAGCTCCACCGCGGTACCGGGAATGCGCGCCGCAAGCGCGGCCACCAGCGAGCCCACCACGCCGGCGCCCACCACCGCGATGCGGTCGCCGATGCGCGGCCCCGCATCCCAGAGCGCATTCACCGCCGTCTCCATGTTGGCCGCGAGCACCGCGCGCCGATCCGGCACCGCATCGGGCACCGCGGCGAGGGCGACGGCGGGCACCACATAGCGATCCTGATGCGGATGAAGGCAGAAGACGCGCCGGCCGCGGAGATCGCCGGAACTCTCCGGGCCGAGCGCCTCGACCACGCCGACCGAGGCGTAGCCATATTTCACCGGGGCGGGAAACTCGCCGGACTGGAAGGGGCAGCGCATGCGCTGCCACTCGCTCTTCGGCACGCGGCCCTGGAAGATGAGGCTCTCGGTGCCGCGGCTGATGCCGCTCGCCAGCGCGCGCACCAGCGCCTCGCCGCGGCCCGGCGGCGGCAGGTCCTCGGCGCGGATCGCACCCTCGCCGGGCGCCGTCACCCAGAACGCCTGCGCGCGCTCACTCACGGAGCTTGCACTCGATCAGCACGTCGTTGCCGAGGGTGAAGCGGCGCGTCTGCGGCCGGATCGCCTCGGCGAGATCGCCGATCTCCTGGAGCTGCAGGCTCGGCCGGCCGGAGCCCAGGATGACCGGCGCCAGCGCGATCTGCAGCCGATCGAGCACGCCGGCGGCGAGGAAACGCGAGACGGTGACGCCGCCGCCCTCGATGAAGAGCCAGTGCAATCCGCGCCGCGCCAGCACCGCGCGCACCGCCTGCGGCGGCAGCCGCTCGCCCTCGCGCGGCACCGGCACGATCTCGGCGGCGCCGAGCCGCTTCGCATCGCCCACGCGGTCCGCCGCCGCCAGCACCAGCGTCGGCACGGCGCTCTCCTGGAACAGCTGGCGATCGGCGGAGAGGGTGAGATTGGTGTCGAGCACCACCCGCACCGGCTGGTCGCCGGAGCAGCGCCGCACGGTGAGGCGCGGATCGTCGTTGCGCACGGTGGCGGCGCCGACGATCACCGCGTCGGCGAGCGCGCGCAGACGATGGGTGTGGCAGAGATCCTCGCTGCCGGTGAGCCATTGCGAGGCGCCTTCCACCGTGGCGATGCGGCCGTCGAGGCTCTGCGCCAGATGCGCCAGCACGAAGGACTGCCGCGCCGGCACCAGCGCCAGCGGCAGGTAGAGATCGAGCAGCTCGGCGGCGCCGGGGCCGGAGGCAACCTCTGCCCGCCAGCTGCCGTTCGCAGCAATGTGATGCGGAATTCCCGCGATATCGATGTCGACTGGCAGAGAGAGATGGCCGGCGCGGGCGGCGCGGCGCAGTCTCAGCACCGCCTCCCATGCCGCCTCGGCGGCGCCGGTGGGCGCCTTGTGATCGCGCAGGTTTGACTGCATTGTCGGCGACATGAACCCAGAGTTTCCGATACACCGGTGGCCTGCAGTCTGTCGACCGACATAACGGGGTTTCACTGCAGAGTGAAACCGGCATTCACGAGGACGTGATCCCTGGCTTCCCGCGCTCCCGCCCTTAGCGACATGCAGAAATCGCGCATTGCCCAGGCCGGGCGGGCGGCGTGCTTCGTCGGCGGCCTGGTGCTGCTGGCGCTCGCCCTGCTGGCGGGCGCCGGGCGGACGCGGATCGTCGCCACCCTCGCCGGCGCAACGCTTTACGGCGTCATCGTCTCGATGATGCTGCGCGGCCTCCGGGATCATGCGCCCCATGCGCGGTTCGGCCTCGCCAACCGGGTGACGCTGCTCCGGGCCGGCATCGCCACGGTGCTGGCGGCGATCGCCATCGAGGGCCTGGCGGGAGGCCATAACGGGCTCGGCCTCGGCGCCGCCGGCGACACCGGCGGCTGGTCCTGGGGGGTGGTGCTGGCGGCGCTCGCCGGGCTGCTGCTGGACGGCGTCGACGGCTGGCTCGCGCGGCGGCTCGACCTCGCCAGCGCCTTCGGCGCCCGCTTCGACATGGAGGTGGACGCGCTCAGCGTGCTCGCCCTCTCGATGCTGGTGGTGGTGAGCGGCCGGGCGGGCGGATGGGTCCTTTTGATCGGCCTGATGCGCTACATCTTCATCGCTTTGGGGTGGCTCTGGCCGGCGATGACAGCGCCGCTGGCACCGAGCCTGCGCCGCCAGGCGATCTGCGTGTTAACCACGGTGGCGCTGCTGATTTCCCTGCTGCCCGCGGTCAAGGCGGCCCAGGCGGGCATTCTCCTGGGCAGCGCCCTTGCGGCCCTGGTATGGTCCTTTGGGATCGATACGGTGAGCCTGCTGGCGCAGGGGCGATCCCGGCAGCCGGCGGTCAACACGGCCAATTGAAGGCCCGGCCGTCGGGGAACGGGCATCGGCGGGCAATCGTTACCATGTAGTATGAGGCCCGAGAGAGCGGCGGAAGAGGCGGCAGTCCCTTGAGTCAGAGATCTTTCCAGCAGCGTCAACCGCCGCTTCCGCCGGATCCCCGCGCGCTCGTGGAGATCGACCGCGCGATCACCGACCTGCGCCGCGGCGGTTTCGTCGTGCTGCGCGCGCCGGAGACCGCCTTGCTGATGCTGGCGGCGGAAGCGGTGACCGACACGGCGCTCGCCGATCTCGCGCGGCTCGCCGGCGCGCCGCCGGCCCTCGCCATCACCCGCCGGCGTGCCGCGGTGCTGGGCCTGGTCGACGCGCCGATGGGTCCGGGCGGCAGCGTGCTGCTGGCGGTGCCCGAGAAAGCCGATGCGCTGCAGCTGCGCGATCTCGCCGATCCCGGCGCGTCGGCGCCGGAGATCCCGCCGATCGCGCCGCTCGACGGCACCATCCGCGCGGCCGCCGATGCGGCGGTGGAGCTGGTGAAGCTCGCGCGCCTGCTGCCGGCGGCGGTGATCGCGCCGCTCTCCCGCGCGGCGGTGCAGAAGATCGTCGGCAGCGCCACGGTGCTCTCGGTGGAGAGCGCCCATGTGCTGGATTACCAGGCCTCCGCCGCGCGCTCGCTGCGCCGGGTGAGCGAGGCGCGGGTGCCGCTCAAGGACGCGGAGAAGACGCGCATCATCGCCTTCCGCCCGAGCGACGGCGGTCTCGAGCATCTCGCCATCCTGATCGGCGATCCCGATCCGGCAACGCCGGTGCTGACGCGGCTCCACTCCGAGTGCTTCACCGGCGATCTCCTCGGCAGCCTGCGCTGCGATTGCGGCGACCAGCTGCGCGGCGCCATCACCGAGCTCTCGCGCGCCGGCGGCGGCGTGCTGCTCTATCTGGCGCAGGAGGGCCGCGGCATCGGCCTCGTCAACAA
Source organism: Allostellaceae bacterium (assembly GCA_035507155.1). Taxonomy (GTDB): domain Bacteria; phylum Pseudomonadota; class Alphaproteobacteria; order ATCC43930; family CGMCC-115725; genus DASZHJ01. The sequence goes on along the minus strand of DATJOK010000178.1, from coordinate 2,482 downwards.
GCTGCGCGCCTACGAGCTGCAGGACGCCGGCTTCGACACCGTCGACGCCAACGAGCAGCTGGGCTTCGATGCCGACGAGCGCGTCTATCTGCCGGCGGCCGAGATGCTGCGCCAGCTGGGATTCGCCCGTGTGCGCCTCCTCACCAACAATCCCGAGAAGATGGCGGCGCTCACCCGCTGCGGCATCCAGGTGGTGGAGCGGGTGCCGCATGTGTTTCCGGCCAACGGCCACAACGAGCGCTACCTCAAGACCAAGGCGGCCCGCAGCGGCCACCTGCTCTAGGACCGACGGCCGGCGATCCTGCCGGCCAGACCCGGCAGATGTTGCCGGCGCCGCCGTGGCGCATCTTCCAAGCTCCTGATTCCCTGCGATCTTTTTCTGGCACCGGGCTTGCTTTAAGCAAGCCGGAGGTGCGCTGATGCCGAGTGACGGACTCGATACCGGTTTTCCCTGGCCCGTGGCGCCGCCGGGCCAGTCGCCTGCCCCGGCGATGGCGCCGCTCGACGACGGCAAGCCGCATGTCTGGGCGCAGAAGGGCTTCCAGTTCCACGACCTCCTCGACATCGTCAATCCGCTGCAGCATCTCCCGGTGATCTCCTCGATCTATCGCTGGCTCACCGGCGACAGCATCGGCAACCTGCCGCGCGTGGTGGGCGATGCGCTCTATGGCGGGCCGATGGGATTCGTCTCCGGGCTGGTGGGCGTCCTGGTCAAGGAGGAGAGCGGCAAGGACATCGGCGAGCATGTGATCGCCACCCTGACCGGCGGCGATGATCATTCCGCCGCCGCAACGACCGAGGCCGCGGCGCCCGCCGATCCTTCCGCCCCCGCAACGATCGCGGCTCAACCCACCGCGCCGGCGACCTCCGGCTCGACCGCCGACAGCACGACCGCTTCGGCAGCCTCGGCCGCGGCCGCTGCCGCGCCGGCCTCCACGGCGCCCGCCGCCGCGGCCGCCACAGCTCAGACGCCAGCCGCGCCGGTGGTGCCGGACCATCCGCCGATGCCGCTTCGGCGCGCCAGCGCAGCCGCCGCCGCGACGCCCGCCAGCGGCAGCGCCGCGACTGCCGCCGACACCTTCCGCAAGGAATACGCCCAGCGGGAATTGCCCTTGCAGCAGCGGACGGCGGTGGACGGCCGCGTCCTGAACGTGCGTCCGGTGCCGCTCGATCTGCCCGCCGGCGCGCTCAGCAGCGCGCCGCCGGCGCCGAAGGTGATCCGGGTGATGGCGCCGACCGCGAGCAGCGCCGGCTCGAGCGCCGGTGCAGCAGCGAGCTCCGCCGGCAACGACGCCTCGACGCCGGCGCCGGGCCAGCCGATCGAGATCTCGCAGAAGATGCTGAACGCCCTCGACAAGTACATGGCGCTGCAGAAGGCGCAAGCCGCCGGCGATGCGGCGCGCGGCGTGCAGGTCGATGTCAGCCCGTAGCCGCGGCGCGCCCGTCGCGCTATAGGGTCGCTCATGGATCTCAGCGTCTACGCCGACGGCCGCGCGCTCTGGGGCGAGCACACCTTCCGCGCCGCGCTCGGGCTCGCGGGCATCGCCGAGGACAAGCGCGAGGGCGACCATGCGACACCGGTGGGCGCGTTCCCCATGCGCGAGGTGCTCTATCGCCCCGACCGGCTCGGGCCGCCGAAGACGCGGCTGCCGCTGCGGGCGCTCGCTGCCGACGACGGCTGGTGCGATGCGCCGACGGATCCCGACTACAATCGAGCGGTGAAGCTGCCCTTCCGCGCCAGCGCCGAGCGGCTCTGGCGCGTCGACCACGTCTACGATCTCATCGTGCCGCTCGGATACAACGACGACCCCGTCATGCCCGGCCGCGGCAGCGCGATCTTCCTCCACGTGGCGCGGCCGGATTACTCCGGCACCGAGGGCTGCGTCGCCCTGGCGCTCGCGGATCTCCTGCGCGTGTTGTCTGAAGCGGATGCCAAGTCGCGGGTGATCGTCAGCGACTAGGCGCTCGCGAGCAGGCAAGTATCACCACAGAGACACGGAGGTCCGCGCCCGGTGGTAACTCGCCGTGTTCTCCGTGCCTCCGTGGTGAGATTCGCTTCAAGACGTGGATGGCCGGGACAAGCCCGGCCATGACGACCTTTGGTGGTACAGGTCCACTGCACGGACTCGGTCTCGCGGCACAGAAACCCGAACCGGACGCTCGTGGGTCAAGCCCGGCGATGACGAGCTCAGGGCAATGAACAGATGAGAGTCTACCCGCCCGCGAGCGGCGGCCGGGCGCCGAAGATCGCGGTGCCGACGCGGACGTGGGTGGCGCCGAGGCGGATCGCGATCTCGAAGTCGCCGCTCATGCCCATGCTGAGATACTCGAGCCCGTGCCGGCGGGCGATCTCGCGCAGCAGCGCGAAATGCGGCGAGGGCTCCTCCTCCACCGGCGGAATGCACATCAGGCCTTTGACCGGCAGGCGATAGCGCTCGCGGCAGGCGGCGATGAAGGCGTCGGCCTCCGCCGGCAGCACGCC
>DATJOK010000177.1:0-27804 GCA_035507155.1 Allostellaceae bacterium | reverse complement strand
CGCCGGCTTCGGCGAGCTCTTCCGCTGGCTCAGCTATCAGAAGGTGGGCACCTCGACGATCCAGAGCCGCGCCACCGGCGGCGTCGCCGGCGGGACCTATCTCTTCGCGCTACCGGGCTCGCCCGGCGCCTGCCGCGACGCCTGGGAGATCCTGGAGCCGCAGCTCGACAACCGCCACCGTCCCTGCAATCTCGTCGAGCTCATGCCGCGCCTGCAGGAGCATCTGAGGAAGCCCGCGAGCGGCGGCTGAGGCGCGCTCGCCAGCGCCCGTAGGCGGCGCCGTCGTCGACGTCTTCCAACGTCTCCAGCAAGGCCACTTCGAATTTTCGCGGCAGCGACGCGCGCGTGTCGGCGAGCGCGTGCGCGCTCGACCAGCGCACATCTGCGAAGAGCCCGGCGGGAACGCGCGGGCTGCGCCGCAAGCCCACCAGCCAATAGCCGCCGTCCTCCGCCGGCCCGAACACGGCGTCGCTGCGCCCGAGCGCACGAAACGCCGCCGCGATGTGGCGTGGCGCGATATCGGGAATGTCGGAGCCGACGATCACCGCCGGCCCCGGCGGCAGGGCGCGGAACACGCGGGCCATGCGCGCGCCGAGATCGCCCTCGCCCTGATCGAGACGCGCGAACCGCGCGTCCCAGTCGCCGGCCCCGAGCGCAGATCGCGGCGTCACAGCGAGAGCGAGACGCCAGCGGCGATCGCGGCCGAGCCGGCGCAGCAGCCGCGCGCTGGTCCCGCGGTAGAAGCGGAGCGCGGCGAGCGCGCCGATGTCGGCGGCAAGCCGCGACTTCACCCGGCCGAGCCGGGGCGCCTTCAGAAACACCACGAGGTAGCGCCTCGACGTCATCCGTAGAGCCGCGCGATGAAGCGCGGCGACGCGCCGGCGAAATAGAGCGAGAGGCAGAGGAGATTGCGCAGCATCCGCGGGGCGTAGCCGCGTCGGTAGCGCGCCGCCGAGGTGAGCGCGCCGGCGGCGAGCGGCACCAGCCGGTGCCGGCCGATCCGGCGCGCCAGCGCCACATCCTCCATCAGCACCAACGGCGGGAAGCCGCCGAGCGCGCAGTAGAAGTCGCGCGCCAGCAACAAGCCCTGATCGCCGTAGGGCAGCCCCAGCACGCGCGAGCGCCAGGCGACGATCCGCTCGAGCCGGCGCGCCCCGGCGGCGGCATCGTCGAGACGATAGGCGAAATACCCGGCGCGCCGGAGATTGGCGGGGTCCGCGATGAAGCGCGCGGCCGCATCGCGCCAGGAAGCGTCGAGCCGCGTGTCGGCGTGGAGAAAAAGCAACCACTCGCCCGCGGTCGCATTGGCGCCAGCGGCGAGCTGGGCACCGCGGCCGCGCGGCGCCTGCAGAACCGTCGCACCGGCCGCCACCGCCAGCGCTGCTGTCCCGTCCGACGAATCGCCATCGGCGACGACGATCTCCCGCAGCAGATCCCGCGCCGGTGCCAGCGCGGCCAGCGTCTGCGGCAGGACATCGGCGGCATTCAGGGTCGGAATCACCACCGACAGCGGCGGCGAGCTGCTCATTGCGCGGATCCCCGGTTTCGCCGCAAATTTACGCCGCCGCGCCGCCAAATCGTTAGACTTTCGGCATTTCCTCGCGGGGGCGCCGGGTTGCAAAACCAGCGTGCGTGCTTCGAGACGCGCCCTTGCGGGCGCTCCTCAGCATGAGGAGGATTGTGGATGGCACAAAGAATGAACCTTATCCTGAGGAGTGGTCCGCAGGACCACGTCTCGAAGGACGCGCTGTGCTGATCCAGCCGGACCGCGATGCCTTCTTCTGACCTTCCCGGGATATCCGCGTTTCTCCGGAACGTTCCCGCGCTCGCCGATCTCCGGCCGGGCGACGTCGTCGCGATGACGGCGAAGGGCGTCAACCACGATCACTTGCGGATCGCCCGCCATCGCATGGTGCTGAGGGTGCCGCGGGCGGTGCCCTGGATTCCGGACGCCGCGGCGCAGCTCGCCGGCGAGGCGGCTGCGTTCCGCCGCGCCGAGCCCACCGGTGTCACGCCGCGGCTCGTGGCACAAGTTCCAGCCTCGGCGACGCTGCCGCGCGGCGCCTTGCTGGTGGAGGAGATCGCCGGCCGGGCGCCGGTTCTGCCCGCGGACCTGCCGGCGATCGCCACCGCGCTCGCGCGCCTGCACGCCTTGCCGGTGCCGCCGCCGGAGCAGCGCCCGCCGCTGCCCGATCACGGCGAGCCTGGCCCGGTCGCGGCCACCCTCGCCTTCATCCGGCAGCAGCGCCCGTTCCTCGCCCGTCTCGATCTCGCATCCGCTGCCCGTAAGGCGCTCGCGGAAGAGCTCGCCTGGGCCGAGCGTTATACGGCGGACACGCCGGCCGCGGGCCAGCCGCTGGCGCTCGTCGGCACCGACACCCATCCCGGCAATTTCATCATCCGCGCCGATGGCAGCGCGGTGCTGGTCGATCTCGAGCGCGTCTGCTACGGCTCGCCTGCCATCGACCTCGCCCATGCGACGCTCTACACTTCCACTACCTGGGACATCGAGGTGCAAGCGGAGCTCCCCCGCGCCGAGGTGGAAGGCTTCTATCGCCGCTACCTCGCCGCCGCTGGCAACGCGCGGACAGCCGAGCTTCGTCCATGGCTGCTGCCGGCGCGCCGCCTCACCTGGCTGCGCACCATGATGTGGGCAGCGCGCTGGCGCGCGCTCGCCGAGCGCGACGCGCTCTCGGTCGAGCCCGCGCTCCGCCACCACATCGCCCGCCGGCTCAGCGATTTCTTCCGGCCGGAGACGATCGAGCGCGTGCGCGCGGAATGGCTGGCGGAACAACCGCTCCGACTGTGACGCGCGCCACAGGCGAAATCCGAATTCCTCTGCTATCACTGGCTTATTGGGAGATGATGCCGCGCGGTCTGATCGAGGTCGGCGCGGATGGGACGCGACCACACCGGCGATGGACCGGTGCAAGGCACGCGCAGGGGGGACCGCATGCCATCGCTGACCATGGCGGAGGTGCTGCTCGAGGAGACGGACGCTCTTTACGGGCACGAGGAGGATCTCCTCGAGCCCGATAACGCCAACCGTCGGGCAGAAATTGCGCTGCGGAGGCAGGCGATCGCCGATCTCGGCCGCGAGATCGCCGCCGCCGCGACCCCGATCGATCCCGACAGCCAGCAGGAATACGAGCAGATCGGCAAGGTCTACGAGGAGCTGCAGCGGCACGACACTGTCGCGCTCTGCCTTTCCGGCGGCGGCATCCGCAGTGCGACTTTCGCCCTCGGCGTGCTCGAGGCGCTGGCGCAGCGGGATCTGCTGCATCAGTTCCATTATCTCTCCACCGTCTCCGGCGGCGGCTATATCGGATCCTGGCTCTCCGCCTGGATCCATCGCAGGGGCCGGGACGAAGTGTTCCGCGATCTCAAGGCGGGACGCCAGCAGCAGGTCCGGCCGCCGGCGACCCATCCCGTGCTGCTGCCCGATCGCGAACCCGAGCCGCTGCATGGCCTCAGGGCCGACAGCAACTATCTCACCCCCAAGCTCGGCCTGCTGTCGGCGGATACCTGGACCGGCGTCGCGCTCTATGTTCGCAACGTCCTGATGAACTGGGTCGTCATCGGCAGCTTCATCCTGGTGGCCGTGCTGCTGCCGTACATCGCGGCGAGCCTGCTCGGCATCGTGATGGGCCACCGGACGGCGGGTTGCGTGCTGCTGGCGGTTTCCGCGGTCCTGGTGCTGATCGTCTGGGCCGTCGCCTCGGCGAACCGTCCGACCTGGGGACGCCGCAACATCAGGAGGAGCGCCTTCATCTATTTCGACCTGCTGCCGTTCCTGGCGGCGGCGATCGCCTGGGTGTTCGCGCTGCGCTCCGGCGTCATCGATCCCGACTCCTCCTGGTCCATTGGCGGCTGGATCGGCCCGCGCACCAACTTCTTCGTGCTGCATGGGCTGGCCGGCGCGGCTCTTGCTCTGCTCGGCTGGCTCATCGGCGCCTGTCCGGTGCGGCCGACCGAATCCGAGGAGCCCGGCAAGCGACGGGCCTGGGACGGCGCGGCGACTGCCGTCGCCGGCGCCATCTTCGGCCTCATCCTCGCCAGCGGCGCGCTGTTGCTCGCCATCTTCGCCTATCGCCGGGCCGACGCGCAGCTCGCCGGCACGGTCGCTCTCATCTTGGGCCCGCTCTGGTTCCTGCAGGCCCAGGTGTTCGGCGAGGCCTTCCTGGTGGGATTGCGCAGCGCCGCCGCCCGCGGCACTGACGACCGCGAGTGGCTGGCGCGTTCCGCCGGCTGGTACGGCGCTGCCGGCATCGGCTGGGCACTGCTATGCGGGCTCGTGCTGGCCGGGCCGGCGGTGGTCGCCTGCGTGGGAGCCCGGTGGCTCGCCTCGGCGGGCGGCGTCAGCGGCATCGCGACGACGCTGCTCGGCAAGAGCTCGCTCACCAACTTCAAGTCCTCCGCGAAGGTGCTACCGGCGAATGTCGCGCTCGCCATCCTGGCGCCGGTCTTCGCGCTCTGCCTGGTGATCGGCCTGTCCTGGGTCGGCGCGCGGATCCTCTATGGCAGCGCATCGGCGCTGCGCATCGGCGCCGCGCTCGGGGAGAGTCCCTACCCGCCTCTGCTCTGGGCGATCGGCCTTGCGGCGCTCGGGCTCGTCACCTCGTATTTCGTCAACATCAACCGCTTCTCGCTGCATTCGGTCTATCGCAACCGGCTGATTCGCGGCTATCTCGGCGCCTCCAATCCCGACCGCCTGCGGAAGACGCCGGCGGGAACGATGAACCTGTTCACCGGCTTCGATCGCACCGACAACCTCTCGATGTCCGAGCTCTGGGAGCGCAATCGGCCGGACCGCCGCGCCTTTCTCCACGTGGTGAACATGGCGCTGAACGTGGTCTCGACCCGGAATCTTGCCTGGCAGGAGCGCAAGGCGGAGCCTTTCACCACCACCGCGCTGCACGCCGGCAGCGATCGGGTGGGATTCCGCAAGACCGCCGACTACGCGCAGAACCTGTCGCTGGGCACCGCGATGGCGATCTCCGGCGCTGCCGCCAGCCCGAACATGGGCTATCACTCCTCGCCTGCCCTCACCTTCCTGCTCGCCCTCTTCAACGTGCGGCTCGGCTGGTGGCTCGGCAATCCCGGACCCGAGGGCGAGCCGAAGCCGGGATCCTGCTGGGGCGGCAGAACGCCGGCCTACCGGCTCGACGGCCCCAAGCTCGGCGCCTGGTGGCTGGCACAGGAAACCCTGGGTTTGACCACCGACGACCGCTCCTTCGTCTATCTCTCCGATGGCGGCCATTTCGAGAATCTCGGACTCTACGAGATGGTGCGGCGGCGCTGCCGGTACATCGTGCTGAGCGACGCTGGTGCCGACCCCAAATTCGTGTTCGAGGATCTCGGCAACGCCGTCCGCAAGATCCGCATCGATCTCGGGATCTCGATCTATTTTCCCTTTCTCGATCAGCTGAAGGCGAGCCGGGGCGGCGATCGGGACCAGCCCTATTGGTCCGTCGGCGTGATCGAATATCCGGAGAAGAACGCGCGCGGCGATGCGATCCTCGGCTACATCCTCTATCTGAAGCCGGCGCTCCGGGGCGACGAGCCCGCGGATGTCAGGAGCTATGCTGCCATGCACGCCGCTTACCCGCACGAGAGCACCAGCGACCAGTGGTTTAGCGAATCTCAGTTCGAGAGCTATCGGGCGCTCGGCGAGCACATCATGTCCACCGTCATCCAATCTCCGCGGGGACAGCGCCTGCCGGCGCCGCTCTCCATCGTGGACATCATCCGCGCATACCATTGAGGCGGGCCCGGCCCAGGCGTGATCGGCAAGGCGGCCAGATGATGTTCTTGATTCGTTCTTATGCCCAGCTTATCCTCCCGCCATGGATACAGTCCCGTCCCAGCCGCGGAAGGGCCGCGGCGCCGTTGGCAATCTGACCGGGCGCTTCGAGGCGGAGGTGCGCGTCGCCGTCGATGACGGCTGGGGCAGTGCCGACGAGGAGCCGCTGCCGCTCGACACCACCTATACCAAGGACACCGCGCGCACCATCATCGCGCGGAACGACAGCCCGGACATTCCCTTCGACCGCTCGATCAATCCCTATCGCGGCTGCGAGCACGGCTGCATCTACTGCTTCGCGCGGCCGACCCACGCCTATCTCGGCCTTTCCGCCGGGCTCGATTTCGAGAGCCGCATCTTCGTCAAGGAAGAGGCGCCGGAGCTGCTGCGCGCCGAGCTCTTCAAGCCGGGCTACAGCTGCGACACCATGGCGCTCGGCTCCAACACCGATCCCTATCAGCCGATCGAGCGGAAGCTGCAGCTGACGCGGCGCATCCTAGAAGTGCTGCGCGAGTTCCGCCATCCGGTCGGCATCGTCACCAAATCGGCGCTGGTGGCGCGCGACATCGACATCCTCGCGGAGATGGCGCGGGACCAGCTCGCCACCGTCGCGGTTTCCGTCACCACCCTCGACCGTTCGCTGGCGCGACGGATGGAGCCCCGGGCGGCGACGCCGGAGCGGCGCCTGGAGACGATCGCCGCGCTGGCATCGGCCGGCGTTCCGACCGCTGTCATGAGCTCGCCGATGATCCCCGCCCTCAACGATATGGAGATGGAGCGGATCCTCGAGGCGGCGGCGGAGCGCGGCGCCAGCGGCGCTGGCTACACGCTGCTGCGGGTGCCGCTCGAGATCAAAGGCCTGGTGGAGGAGTGGCTCGAGACCCATGCGCCCGGCAAGGCCAAGCACGTGATGTCGCTGCTGAAGGACACCCACGGCGGCAAGCCCTACACCTCGCAATGGGGGACACGGATGCGCGGCAGCGGTCCCTATGCGGAGATGCTGCGCGCCCGCTTCGAGCGCGCCTGCAAGCGCCTCGGGCTCAACGAGCGCCGCGGCGTCTGGCGGCTCGATGCCGGCAAGTTCCGCCGCCCGCCGCGGCCCGGCGACCAGCTGAGCTTGCTCTGACTGTTGCCGCCCTGCGGTGCCGGCGCGCTGCGACGGAGCCACGGGGGTGCGGGACGTGGATGGTCCGCTCTCAGCGTGGTAGCGTCGCGCGACCATGGGCCTCGCCAACGCCGCGCTCAACTCTTTCCTGCTCGTCTACGCGGCACTGTTCCCGATCGTGAACCCGCTGAGCGGCGCGCCGGTCTTCCTGCTGATGACGCGGCACGTCTCGCGCGACATGAGGCACAAGCTCGCGGCCGGCGTGGCGGTGAACGGTTTCGTGCTCCTGCTGGCCTCGGTGCTGGTGGGCTCCCACGTGCTGGAGTTCTTCGGCATCACCCTGCCAGTGGTGCGGGTGGCGGGCGGCCTCGTCGTCTCAGTGATGGGCTGGAAGCTCCTCAACGAGAACGTCGCGCCCAACGATCAGGAGCGGCAGTCCGCCGCTCCCCCGCTCCAGCACGAGCCTGCGCCCGACGCCTTCTATCCCCTCACCATGCCGCTCACCGTGGGCCCCGGATCGATGACGGTGGCGATCACCCTCGGCAGCCAGCGGCCGCAGGCGCAAAGCTTCGGCGATCTCGCGCTGATCGGCGCCGGTGCCGTTGCCGGCCTCCTCGCCATCGCCGCCACCATCTATGTCTGCTACCGCTTCGCCGAGAACATCGAGACGATCCTCGGCAAGACCGGCACCAACGTGCTGGTGCGGCTCTCCGCCTTCATCCTGCTCTGCATCGGCATCGAGATCATCTGGGCCGGCGTCAGCGACCTCGCCGCCACGCTTAAGAGCTGATCGCGCCCTCGCCGGGCACGCGCCGATGCAAAGCGCGCCGATCGTAGGGCCGCCAGGAGCCTTCCGGCTGCGCCAGCCGATCGGCCAGGACGAGCAGCACCTGGGGATTGGTGGGGAGCGTGCTGTGCTCGCCGCGCACCTCGATGTTCTCCCGTTGCGGCCCCGGCGCCTCGAGGCAGCTCTCCCAGGCGACGATGCCGTCGTCGCGGGTGTAGAGCGCACTCACCGGAATGCTGGCCGGCGGCGGCCGGTTGATCTCGGCGAGATCGGCGCCGAGCGCCTGGCGGTGGAAGCGCGCGAGGAGACGGAAGAACACGTCGAGGCTGGTGGCGGTTGGCAGCTTCGCCGGGCTCCCCAGCATCACCACCTGGCGCACCTCCTGGGGAAACTTCTTGGCGAGATCGCGCGCCAGCACGCCGCCGAGGCTGTGCCCCACCAGCGTCACCTTGCGGCCGTGCTGGCGGTGGATCTCATGGAGGCGCCGCTCGATCGTCGCCAGCGCGCGATCAGTCGGCCCCCAATTGACGCCCATGCCCCAGCCATAGACCGCGTAGCCGAGCCGGCCGAGGAAAAGCCGCAGGTGCCGAGTGCGCCCGTCATTCGTGAGGAAGCCCGGCAGCACGAAGACCGGATGCCCGTCACCGCGCGGCGCACGCTGAAGTGCCGGCAGCGCCGCGAGCTTCGGGCGCGGCGTCAGCACGGCGCGGAACTCGTCGAGCAGGCGTCGCCGCGGCGGCGGCGTCACCCGCCCGTCCCGGTCGAGAAAAGGCAGTTCAATCATGTTCCATCAACCCGGCAGGCAGGCGGTGGGTTGTCGCGGAGAATGATGACCAATTGAAGGCAGGTGGTCGAGTCGGCACCGCGCAGCACCGTACCGCGTCTCATTAAGGATGAATTCCCGTTCGTCGCCGCCGCGCGACTCAGTTAAGCTCGCGCGATGCCGGACTTCGCGCTCGAATCTGACATCGACGGAATCGTCTGCGGCATCGACGAGGTCGGCCGCGGGCCGCTCGCCGGGCCGGTGGTGGCGGCGGCGGTGATCCTCGACCGCCGGCGGTTGCCGCGGAAGCTGCGCCGCGGCCTCGACGATTCGAAGAAGCTGCCGCCGGAGGCGCGCGAGGAGTTCGCGGCGTTGCTGCGCCAATGCGCGATGATCGGGCTCGGCGCCGCCAGCGTCACCGAGATCGACCGCATCAACATTCTGCAGGCATCCTTCGTCGCCATGCGGCGCGCCCTTGCGGCGCTGCCGATGCAGCCGACGGCGGCGCTCGTCGACGGCAATTGCGATCCGCGCCTTTCCTGTCCCGCCCACCCGGTGATCGGCGGCGACGGGCTCTCGCTCTCGATCGCCGCCGCCTCGGTGGTGGCGAAAGTCGCCCGCGACCGGCTGATGCAGCAGCTGGCGAAGCGCTACGACGGCTACGGCTGGACCACCAATGTGGGCTACGCAACGCCTGAGCATCGCGCAGCTATTGTGCGTCTGGGATTGACGCCCCACCACCGCTTGTCATTCCAGCCCAGTCGCGACCTGTTCGAGTTTGCCGCGAACGAATCCCTTTAACGCATTGACTCCACAAACTTATTGACGAGCCGAGTCGGCTGACTCAGAGTGCGCCCTTCCGAGTCGAGGGGAGCACCTCATGGGGGAGCTGGTCTCGTTCCGCGACAACAGCGTCATGAGCGGCGACTGCATCGAGCTGATGCAGCGCCTGCCGGAAGCCTCGGTCGATCTCGTCTTCGCCGACCCGCCCTACAATCTGCAGCTCAACGGCGAGCTCCTCCGCCCCAACAACAGCAAGGTCGACGGCGTCGACGACGCCTGGGACAAGTTCACCGACTTCGCCGAGTACGACCGCTTCACCCGCGGCTGGCTCGCCGCCGCGCGGCGGCTCCTGAAGCCTGACGGCACACTCTGGGTGATCGGCAGCTATCACAACATCTATCGCGTCGGCGCGATCCTGCAGGATCTGGGCTACTGGATGCTGAACGACATCGTCTGGCGCAAGACCAACCCGATGCCGAACTTCCGCGGCCGCCGCTTCACCAACGCGCACGAGACACTGCTCTGGTGCGCGCGTGCGCAGGAGTCCCGCTACACCTTCAACTACGAGAGCATGAAGGCACTCAACGACGATCTGCAGATGCGGAGCGATTGGCTGATCCCGCTCTGCAGCGGCGGCGAGCGGCTCAAGAACGAGGACGGCAAGAAGGCGCATCCGACCCAGAAGCCGGAGGCGCTGCTGCACCGGGTGATCATGGCCTCCACCAAGCCCGGCGATCTCGTGCTCGATCCTTTCTTCGGCACCGGCACGTCGGGCGCGGTCGCCAAGCGGCTGGGCCGCCGCTTCATCGGCATCGAGCGCGATCCCGATTACGCGAAGCTCGCCCGCGAGCGCATCCGCGCGGTGACGGCGGGGGACGCCGAAGCCGTCAGCACGCCGCAGAAGCGCGAGGAGCCGCGCATTCCCTTCGGCACGCTGGTCGAGCGCGGCCTCCTCAAGCCCGGCGAGGTGCTGTTCGACCAGAGCCGGCGCTGGACCGCCAAGGTGCGCGCCGACGGCACGCTGATCTCCGCCGCCGCCCGCGGCTCGATCCACCAGGTGGGCGCCCAGGTGCAGGGCGCGCCCGCCTGCAACGGCTGGGCCTTCTGGTACGTCGAGCGCAAGGGCACGCCGGTCCTGATCGACTATTTCCGCCAGCAGGTGCGCTCGGAGCTGAGCGGCAACGCCTGACCGGCGCCGATCAGCGCCGGCTGCGCCGCGCGACGCCGAGGGCGTGGCTCACCACTTTCTTCATCACCGTCGGCAGCGCCTGCTCGGAAAGCCGGTCGAGCGGAACCCAGAATCCCTCGCCCTTGGCCCGCGCGCTCGTCTCGCCGCTCAACACCGCGAGCTCCAGATGGAAATGGGTGAAGGTGTGCCGCACGGTGCCGGGCAGTTTGATCCAGCTTGCGCGCACCGGCGCCGCCTTCTGCACCTCGATCTCGCTGGCGCGGCCCTCGCGCCATTCCGTCGAGGGCACCTCGACCATGCCGCCGAGGAGGCCGCTCTCCGGGCGCTTCCGCAGCAGCACCGATCCGTCCGGCCGCACCACCCAGAACGCGGTGCCGCGCCGGGTCGGCTTCGCCGCCTTCTCGCGCCGGCGCGGCAGTTCCTCGGCGATCCCGAGCGCACGGGCGCGGCAGGCGCTCTGCCAGGGGCAGAGGATGCATTTCGGCGCCCGCGGCGTGCAGACGGTGGCGCCAAGATCCATCAGCGCCTGGGCGAAATCGCCGGCCCGCGCTTCCGGCACCAGCCGCCCCACCACCGCCCGGATCGCCGGCTTCGCCTCCGGCAGCGGCGTTTCCAGCGCGGCGAGCCGGGCGATCACGCGCTCCACATTGCCGTCGACGGCGGCGGCCTTACGATCGAAGGCGATGGCGGCGATGGCGCCGGCGGTATAAGCGCCGATGCCCGGCAGTGCGCGCAGGCCCTCCTCGGTGTCGGGAAACCGCCCGGCATGCTCCGCCACCACGGCGCGCGCGCAGGCATGCAGATTGCGCGCGCGGGCGTAGTAGCCGAGCCCCTGCCAGGCATGCAGCACGTCGTCGAGCGACGCCGCCGCCAGGACATGAACGCTGGGGAAACGCGTCACAAAGCGGTCGAAATAGGCGCCTACAGTGACGACCGTCGTCTGCTGCAGCATGATCTCGCTGAGCCAGACGCGATAGGCATCGGGCGGCTGGCCAGGGAGCGCGCGCCAGGGCAGCAAACGCCGGTGCCGGTCGTACCAGGCGAGGAGCGCCGGTGCGAGCGTGGCGGCTTCGGGCGTGCTTTCGTCAACCATGCCCATGGGCGACGGGGCTCGGCTTTCCTTCCAGCGTGACGGCACCAAGTTTAGCATGAGCTCAGGGAGCGCGGGTCCGATGGCGGAACGGGAAGACGGCGAGCGTCGTGGCAGCCTGCGGGCAGTGGGCCAGGAGCTGCCGCGCGTCGCCGGCCGGATCCTCGGCAAGCAAGGCCTCGGCGAGGCGCAGCTGGTCTCCGAATGGGCTGCCGTTGTGGGCGCGGAACTCGCTGCCAGCACCTTGCCGATCAGGCTGAGCTTTCCCGCCGGCGGCCGCCGCAACGGCACCTTGAAGCTCCGCGTCACCTCGGCAGCGGCACTCGCCGTGCAGCATCGCGAGCCGCAGATCCTTGAAAGGATCAACGGATTCTTCGGTTACGCTGCAGTCGCGCGACTCGTTCTGATGCAGGGCCCACTCCCCCGGCAGCCCGAGCCGGCGTCGCCGCCGCCCCGCGCGCTCACTCCCGTCGAGGCCGCGGGCCTCGCCGAGCGGCTTCAGCAACTTCCTGATTCCGCGATCAAATCCGCATTGCATCGGCTCGGCGCCGCAATTCTCGGCGATCGCCGGCGCTGAAACTCCGTGCGCAGCTTGCAATGCGGATGCGCTCCACTTAGCATCAACATCTAGTAGTCTGGAGAGGCAAATGTCGAAGATTTGGATGGTCTTAGGGGCGGCCCTGATGGCCGTGGGGCTGCTCGGGACCAGCCCGGCTGGCGCCCAGAGCGCGCCGCAGCCGACCCCGGACGACCGCATCCTGGGCAAGCCGGACGCCCCCATCACCATCTTCGAGTACGCCTCCCTCACCTGCCCGCACTGTGCGGAATTCGACCGCGAGACGCTGCCGAAGCTGAAAGAGAGCTGGATCGACACCGGCAAGGCGCGCCTCATCTTTCGTGACTTCCCGCTCGATGGCACCGCCCTCAAGGCGGCGATACTGGCGCGCTGCTCGCCGCCCAGCGAGTTCTACAGCTTCATCGACGTGCTGTTCCGCAGCCAGCAGAGCTGGGCGGTCTCGAGCGACCTCAATGCCGCTCTCGAGAAGATCGCCAAGCTCGGCGGCCTCAGCGACGAGACGTTCAACGCCTGCATGAAGAACGACGATCTGCAGAAGCAGATCGTCGCCGAGAGATATCAGGCCGAGAAGCAGTATGGCGTCGATTCCACGCCGACTTTCTTCATCAACGGGGTGAAGTTCGTCGGCGCCCAGCCCTTCAGTGAATTCGATAAAGCGCTTCAGGCAGCCTCAAAGTCCTGACGGCGGCGATGAACCCGACAACGACCACAACGGGCGGAACCCCATAGCGTGCAATTCTCTAAACTTCGCCTGAGCGGCTTCAAGTCCTTCGTCGATGCGACGGAGCTCATGATCGAGCCCGGCATGACCGGCATCGTCGGCCCGAACGGCTGCGGCAAATCCAACCTGGTCGAGGCGCTGCGCTGGGCGATGGGCGAGACCTCCGCCAAGCGGCTGCGCGGCGGCGAGATGGACGACGTGATCTTCGGTGGCACCGCCGGCCGGCCGGCCCGCAACGTCGCCGAGGTGACACTCCATCTCGACAACGCCACGCGCGACGCGCCGCAGCACTACAACGAATACCCTGAGATCGAGGTGGTGCGCCGCATCGAGCGCGGCATGGGCTCCGCTTACAAGGTGAACGGCAAGGAAGTGCGGGCGCGCGACGTGCAGCTCCTCTTTGCCGACCTCGCCACCGGCGCCCATTCGACGGCGATGGTGAGCCAGGGCCGGGTCGGCTGGATCATCGGCGCGAAGCCGATCGAGCGCCGGACGCTGCTGGAGGAGGCTGCCGGCATCTCCGGCCTGCATGCGCGGCGCCACGAGGCAGAGCTTCGCCTCAAGGCCGCCGAGACCAACCTCACCCGCCTCGACGACATCATCCGCGCCCAGGAGGAACAGCTCGAGGCTCTGAAGAAACAGGCACGCCAGGCCAACCGCTATCGCCGGCTCTCGGATCACATCCGGCGCGCCGAGGCGATGGTGCTGCATCTGCGCTGGCTGAAGGCGACGGCGGAGCGTGATGCGGCGATCGAGCGCCTCAACAGGGTCGAGAGCGAGGTCGGCGAGCTCACCATGACGGCGCTCGCCGCCGAGCGCGCCCGCGAGGAAGCCGCGAGCGCGCTGCCGAGCCTGCGCCAGAGCGAGGCCGCCGCCGCCGCGGAGCTGCAGCGCCTGACGCTGGCGCAGCAGAGCATCGAGGAAGAGGAGCGCCGGGTCGCCGAGGCCCGTACTGCCGCCGAGGAGCGCCTCCGCCAGGTGGCGCAGGACATGGAGCGCGAGCAGGCGCTCGCCGCCGATGCTCAGGCGGCGCTCGACCAGCTCACCGGCGAGCGCCAGGTGCTGCGCGACGCGCAGACCAACGAGGCGGCAGAGCAGGCCGCGGCGGCAGAGGCGCTCAACGCGGTTCGCGCCGAGGTCGGCCAGCTCGAGACCGAGATCCATCGCCTGACCGAGGAAGCGGCGGCGCTGGAAGCCCGCCGTACCGCGCTCGCCCGCGAGGCACAAGAGATGGCGGAGCGCCTGACTCGGCTCTCCGATCGCCGTGCCGAGATCGAGCGGCAGCGGGCGACGCTCGAGGCCGAGGCGGTGCCGAGCGGCATCGTCGAGGCGGCGCTCGCTCTGGTGGTCGCCGCGGAAGCCGAGATGGCGCGCGCCAGCGCCGCCACCGACCAGGCGGAAGCCGCGCTGCGCGAAGCGGAAGGCGCCGAACAGGCCGCGCGCAGCCCGCTGGAGGCCGCGGAGACGCAGCGCCAGAAGCTCAGCACCGAGGCGAAGGCGCTGAGCGAGCTCCTGAGCGCCACCGCCGCCAAGCAGTCGACGCCGCTCATCGATACGCTCCGCGTCGAGAAGGGCTTCGAGGCGGCGCTCGGCGCCGCGCTCGGCGACGACCTCCATGCGCCGCTCGACCCGTCTGCCGCGATCCACTGGGCGCAGCTGCCGCAATACGACAGTCCGCCGGATCTCCCCTCCGAGGCGGAGATCCTGGCGCAGCACGTGAGCGCGCCGCCGGTGCTGGCGCGTCGCCTCGCCCAGATCGGCGTCGTCGCCGACGCCGCCACCGCCGAGCGCCTGCGCCCTCGGCTCCGGCCCGGCCAGCGCCTGGTGACCCGAGACGGCGCGCTCTGGCGCTGGGACGGATTGACCCGCGCCGCTGGCACGCCCACCGCCGCCGCCCAGCGACTGCGCCAGCGCAACCGCCTCGCCGAGCTCTCCGAGCAGCTGGTGGGGGCCGAGCGCGAGGTGGCCGAGCGCACTCAAGCGCTGGAGGCCGCCCGCGCCGAAGTGACCGCCGCCGCCACCGCCGCCCGGGCGGCGCGCGCTGCCGCGCAGGACACCGTGCGCCTCGTCGCGACGCTGCGCGAGCGGCAGATGCAGCTCACCCAGCGCCAGGCGGAGACCGACAGCCGCCTTGCCGGTCTCCGGGAGACTACGGTCCAGCTCGCCGCCGATCTTGCCGACACCGAGAGCCGCGAGCGCACCGCCCGCGAGACCTTGGCGACGCTCGACGACCCCGCTCTCACCCGCGACCGGGTGGCGACGCTCCGCGTCACCCTCGGCGACCAGCGGGCGCTGCAGGTGATGCGGCAGAGCGATCTCGACCGACAGCTGCACGACGCGGAGAACCGGCGCCTGCGCCTCGAGGCGATCGCCGGCGACGAGCGCTCCTGGCGCGAGCGCGCCGAGGCTGCCGCCCGACAGGAGACCGCCCTCGAGGAGCGCCGTGCCGCCCTCGCGGCGGAAATCGAGGGCCTGCTGCGGAAGCCCGCTGAGCTCGCCCAGCAGCGGGAAGCACTCGCGGAATCGATCGCCCGCTCCACCGAGCGGCGCAACCTCGCCGGCGACGAGCTGGCGAGCGCCGAGACCAAGCTCGCCGAGGCCGAGAAGGCCGCCAAGGCCGCCGAGACGGCGCTGGCGTCGGCCCGTGAGGAGCGGGTGCGCTCGGAGGGCCTGCGCGATCAGGCGCTCCATGGCTGCGAGGAGGTCTCGTCCCGGATCGCCGAGCGCCTCGGCACCACCCCGGACCGGGTCGCCGAGGTGGGCGAGATCGCCGCCAACGAGGAGCTGCCGGAGCTCGAGCAGGCGGAGATCCGCCTCGACCGGCTCACCCGCGAGCGCGAGAACATGGGGCCGGTCAATCTGGTGGCCGAGCAGGAGGCGAACGAGCTCGAGCAGCGCGTCCAGGGCCTCAAGACAGAGCGCGAGGACCTGATCCAGGCGATCGGCAAGCTGCGCCAGGGCATCAATGCCTTGAACCGCGAGGGTCGCGAGCGCCTGGTGGCCGCCTTCGCCAAGGTGAACGAGCATTTCCAGGACCTGTTCGTGCGCCTCTTCGGCGGCGGCCGGGCGCATCTGGAGCTGCGCGAGCCCGAGGAAGGTGCCGACAAGGATCCCCTCGAATCCGGGCTCGAGATCATGGCGAGCCCGCCCGGCAAGCGGCTGCAGAACCTGTCGCTGCTGTCGGGCGGCGAGCAGGCGCTGACGGCGCTCGCTCTCCTCTTTGCGGTATTCCTCACCAACCCGGCGCCGATCTGCGTGCTGGACGAGGTGGACGCGCCCCTCGACGACGCCAATGTCGACCGCTTCTGCCGGCTGGTGGAGGAGATCGCGCAGAACACCCTGACCCGCTTCCTGGTGATCACCCACCACCGCGTCACCATGGCGCGGATGGACCGCCTGTTCGGCGTCACCATGGCGGAGCGCGGCGTCTCGCAGCTCGTCTCGGTCGACCTCCAGGCAGCCGAGCAACTGCGCCAGACCGCCTGACCGAACGCCGCTCCGGAATCATCGAAAGCCGCGGTATTCTGCGGCTTTCTGACGCCTTCGCGCGCGACCTTTCGAGCCTTGACTCCGGGGGTAGGCAACCCTAAGGTGCGCGCCGTTTCGACGCTCCCGGCGTGCGGAACGGGGCAGGTTTTGCGACCGGCATGAAGGCCTTGGCGATGAGCGAGCCGAACGAGCCGGATGCCCTGAAGACGCTGGGGGAGCGTATCGAGCAGGCGCGACGCGCTCACGAGGGGCCGCGGCGCGCCGTCGAAGGGGGAACCGACCCGTCCGCCGGCGCGGCCATGGGTCTCGGCTTCCGGATCGGGCTGGAGCTGGTCGTCGCCGTCTTCGTCGGCTTCGGGATCGGATGGGCGATCGACCACTGGCTCGGCACGAAGCCGTGGGGGCTCCTGGTGTTTCTCTTCCTCGGCATCGGCGCGGGCTTGACGAACGTCTACCGCGTCGTCAAAGGGATGGGGATGGGCGTGGGGTACAAGGCTCCGGGCCCGAGGGACGAAAAGAGCGGTTGGGACGAGGACTGACGTGGCGGTTGAAGCGAGCCCACTCCATCAATTCACCATCGAGCGCCTGGCCGAGATCCATGTCGGCGGCCTCGATCTTTCCTTCACCAACTCCTCCCTGCTGATGGTGATCGCCGCCGGTCTCGTCACCCTGCTGATGGTGACGGCGACCCAGGGCGCCGCCCTGGTGCCGGGCCGGCTGCAGTCGCTGGCGGAGATGCTCTACGACTTCATCGCCAACATGGTGGAGGAGAACGTCGGCGAGGAAGGGAGGCGCTACTTCCCGTTCCTCTTCACGCTCTTCATGTTCATCCTGTTCGGCAACCTGCTGGGCCTCATTCCCTACAGCTTTACCTTCACCAGCCACATCGTCGTCACCTTCGCCATGGCGGCGGTGGTGTTCATCGGCGTGACCCTGATCGGCATCGCGCGGCACGGCTTCCATTTCCTCAGCCTCTTCGTGCCGCACGGCGTGCCGAAGGTGCTGCTGCTGCTGCTGGTGCCGATCGAGATGCTCTCCTACTGCATCCGTCCCTTCACCCTCTCGGTCCGACTGTTCGCCAACATGGTCGCCGGCCACACCATGCTGGTGATCTTCGCCGGCTTCGTCGGCTCGCTCGGTGTCTTCTTCTTCGCGCCGATCGCCATGGACACCGCGCTGGTGCTGCTGGAATTCCTGGTCGCGGCGCTGCAGGCCTACGTCTTCACCATCCTGTCGTGCCTCTATCTGCGCGACGCGATCCATCTGCACTGAGCCAAGAACCCTCCCCTTCCTTCCAAACAGAGGACTTCCTTCCATGGATCTCGCATCGGCCAAAATGATCGGCGCCGGTCTCGCCTGCATCGCGCTGGTGGGCGCCGGTATCGGCATCGGCAACGTATTCTCCGCGCTGATCAACTCGCTCGCCCGCAACCCGGCGGCGCAGGTCACCACCTGGGCGTTCCTGGGCTTTGCGCTCGCCGAGGCGACCGGCCTCTTCGGCCTGCTGATCGCGTTCATGATCCTGTTCGCGTTCTGACGCGCCAGCGTCCCTCGCCGGCCGCCGGAGCGCCCTCGGACCATGCCGCAACTGGATTTCTCCACCTTCCCCTCCCAGGTGTTCTGGCTGGCGGTGGTCTTCGTCGTCCTCTACGTGCTGATGGCGCGGGTCGGACTGCCGCGGGTCGGCGCGATGATCATGCTGCGCAAGCAGAAGATCGAGGAGGATCTCGGCCGGGCGGCGCAGATGAAGGCGGAGGCCGATGCGGTGATGGCCGCCTACGAGCGGGCGCTGGCCGACGCCAGGACGCAGGCGCAGGCGACGCTCAAGGAGGCGATGGACCGCTTCACCGTCGAGGCCAACGAGCGCCAGCACAAGGCGGCGGAGAAGCTCCAGGCCGAGACCGTCGTTGCCGAGCGCCGCATCGCCGAGGCGAAGGCGCGGGCGCTCGCCGGCCTGCGCGTGGTCGCCGTGGAAGTGGCGCGCGCTGCCACCCGCAAGATCGCCGGTGTCGAGATCGACGAGGGCCGCGCCCTCACGGCGGTCGACCGGGTGATGAAGGAGCGCGCGGGATGATGCAGGAAATCTTCCACGACCCCGAGCTCTCGGTCGCCATCGCCTTCGTGCTCGCGCTGCTGCTGGTGGGCAAGCGTGCCTGGGCGACGCTCGCCGGGATGCTCGATGCGCGCGCCCTGAAGATCAAGGCCGAGCTCGACCAGGCGGCGAAGCTCCGTGACGAGGCGCAGAAGACGCTGGCGAATTTCCAGCGCAAGCAGCGCGACGCGCTGCAGGAAGCCGCCGCCATCGTCAAGCACGCCAAGGAAGAGGCCGAGCGCTACGCCGAGAAGGCGCGGCGCGATCTCGAGGCCGCGATCGAGCGGCGCGAGCGGCTCGCCAGCGAGAAGATCGCCCTCGCCGAGGCGAAGGCGCTCGCTGAGGTGCGCGACACCGCCGTCGACGTTGCCATCGGCGCCGCCCGTCGCGTCATCGCCGAGAGCCTCGGCGCCCAGCAGGGCGCCGCTCTCGTCGACCAGGCGATCTCCGAGCTGCCGCAGCGGCTCAATTGAATGCGGGACTATCGCTGACGGTCCGGAGCCGTTCGGCGCCGGATCTGGTTTCGGTTGAGGCCGGTCAGACGTAGTAGTCGTCTGGCTGGGTCTCGTCCGCGCGCCCGCCCGCGCCCACCGCTCTCAGGACCAGCGTCAGCACCACCGTCACGGCGATGTTGAGCGCCAGCGTGTAGAGCGCGGTGTAGCCGGGGATGCCGAAACCGCCGATGCTGACCTGCCACACCGGAGTGAAATTGGCCGCCGCCGCCACCCAGGTGCCGGTGATCATGCCGACCGCCCAGCCCGCCAGCAGGGCGCAGGGGTTGAACCAGCGGGTATAGAGGCCGAGGATCACCGCCGGCAGCGTCTGGATGATCCAGATGCCGCCCAGCAGCTGCAGCTGGATCGCGTATTGCAGCGGCAGCACCACGATGAAGACCAGCGCGCCCGCCTTGACCACCAGCGACACCCACTTCGCCATCCGGGATTCCTGGTCGGGGGTGCAGTTCGGGCTGATGAATTCCTTGTAGATGTTGCGGGTGAACAGGTTCGCCGCCGCAATCGACATGATCGCCGCCGGCACCAGCGCGCCGATGCCGACCGCGGCGAAGGCGACGCCGACGAACCAGGACGGGAAGGCGTGCAGGTAGACCGCCGGCACCGCGAAGTTGTTGCCGAACTGCTTGAAGCCGGCGGCGAATTCCGGGAGCTTAGCGACGCCCTGGGCGATCGCCATGAAGCCTAGCAGCGCCAGCAGCCCCAGCATCAGCGAGTAAGCCGGCAGCAGCGCCGCGTTGCGCCGGATCGAATGCCGGCTGCTCGCCGCAAGGATGCCGGTGACGGAGTGCGGGTAGAGGAAGAGCGCCAGCGCCGAGCCGAGCGCCAGCGTCGCATAGGAGCCATAGGCGCCGATGCTGTTGGCGGGCGGCGTCGGCAGGATCAGCTTCGGCATCGGCACCGCGGCGAAGATCTTGGCGTAGCCGCCCAGCTGCGCCGGCACGACTACGATCGCCGCGAAGACCGCCACATAGATCAGCAGATCCTTGACCACCGCGATCGCCGCCGGCGCGCGCAACCCGCTGCTATAGGTGAAGGCCGCCAGCACTACGAAGGCGATCACCAGCGGCCACTCGCCGCTGACGCCGAGACCGCCGATCACCACCTGCAAGCCCACCAGCTGCAGCGCGATATAGGGCATGGTGGCGATGATGCCGGTGAGCGTCACCGCCAGCGCCAGCCAGCGATTGCCGAAGCGGCCGCGGACGAAATCCGCTGCGGTGATGTAGTTGTGCTTGTGCGAGACCGACCAGAGCCGCGGGAACACCAGGAACACGATCGGATAGATCATGATCGTATAGGGGACGGCGAAGAAGGCGAGCGCCCCCGCGCCGAACGCCAGCGCCGGCACGGCGATGAAGGTGTAGGCGGTGTAGAGATCGCCGCCGAGCAGGAACCAGGTGACGAGGGTGCCGAAACGCCGGCCGCCGAGGCCCCATTCATGCAGCAGGTCGAGATCACCGCGCCGCCAATGGGCGGCCATGAAGCCGAGCCAGGTGATGAAGCCGAAAAGGACGACGAAAACGACGAGCGCGACCCAGTCGATGTTTTGCACGGGAGCCGTCCTGAGGCTATTCGGTCGCGAAATAGACGATGGCGTTGAGGACGGCGCCCACCAGCACCGCCAGCAGCTGGTACCAGTAGAAGAACGGGACGCCGCCGAGGCTCGGCTCGACCGAGTTGTAGAACGGGACCCAGAGCACCATCACGAACTGGATCAGCAGCAACAGATACCACCAGGACGGGCCTTTGCCCGCCTTGCCCGAGGACTTCATGCTTTGGTTCCCGATCATCGATTATGGCCGGAACGGAGATCCGACTGCCGGTCGCATCTGGGGCGCAGGCACCCGCTGATAGACCGGTGCCTGATCGCCGTCAACCTGAACAGGACGAGCTAGACCGCGTTCCGATTAGATCGAATCGGAACACGGTCTAGATTTGTTGATTTTGTCGCATTTTCTGCACCGAACCGGTTTCCACTTCGGTGGAAAATGCTTTAGGCGGCGAGCGCCTTCTCTGCCGAGAGGTAGTCGAGAGCGAGATCCCGCGCCACTGCCGCGTGGGTGATCTTGCCGCCGTGGACATTGAGTCCGCTGCGCAGGTTCTGGTCCTCGTCGAGCGCCTTGCGCCATCCCTTGCCCGCGAGCGCCACGACGAATGGCAGGGTGGCGTTGTTAAGCGCCACCGTCGAGGTGCGCGCCACCGCGCCCGGCATGTTGGTGACGCAGTAGTGGATGACGCCGTCCACCGTGTAGGTGGGCGCCGCATGGGTTGTGGGCTTGCTGGTCTCGAAGCAGCCGCCTTGATCGATGGAGATGTCCACCAGCACGGAGCCCGGCTTCATCTTGCGGACGAGATCGCGGGTGACGAGCTTCGGCGCCGCGGCGCCCGGCACCAGCACCGCGCCGACGACGAGATCCGCCGCCAGCACCTCGCGCTCGATGTTGTCGAGGGTGGCGAAGAGCGTGTGAAGCTGCGAGCCGAACTGCATGTCGAGCTCGTAGAGGCGGTGCAGCGACTTGTCGATGACGGTGACATAGGCCTCCACGCCCATCGCCATGCGCGCCGCGTTGGTGCCGGCGACGCCGCCGCCGAGGATGACCACCTTGGCCGCCGAGACGCCGGGCACGCCGCCCAGCAGCAGCCCGGTGCCACCCTGCTCCTTCTCCAGGCAATGGGCGCCGACCTGGATCGACATCCGGCCCGCGACTTCGCTCATCGGCGCCAGCAGCGGCAGCCCGCCGCGCGCGTCGGTGACCGTCTCATAGGCGATCGCGGTGACGCCCTGGCGCATCAGGCCCTCTGCCTGCGCCTTGTCGGCGGCGAGGTGGAGGTAGGTGAAGAGCACCTGGCCCTGGCGCAGCATGCCGATCTCCTGCGGCTGCGGCTCCTTCACCTTGACGATCATGTCGGCGGCCTGGAACACCGCGGCGGCATTGGGCAGCACCTTTGCGCCCACCGCCTCGTAGGCGGCATCGGGAAAGCCGATCCCCGCCCCCGCCCCGGTCTCCACCACCACCTCGTGGCCGTGATGGGTGACTTCCCGGACGCTGCCCGGCACCAGACCCACGCGGTACTCGTGCGTCTTGATCTCCTTGGGAACGCCGATGCGCATTCTTCGCTCTCCCTTGGCTCAGGCGGCCTTCTTGAGGACGTCTCCCAGCGTGCCGAACATCTCGTCGATGTGGCTCTTCTCGACGATGAGCGGCGGCGAGAGCGCGATGATGTCGCCGGTGGTGCGAATGAGGAGGCCGCGCTCGTAGCACTTGATGAAGGCCTCATAGGCACGCGCCGCGGGCTTGCCGGCCATCGGCTCCAGCTCGATACCGGCGACCAGGCCGATATTGCGGAGATCGATCACGTGCGGCAGCCCCTTGAGGCTGTGGACGGCGTCCTCCCAATAGGCGGAGAGCGCCTTGGCGCGCTCGAAGAGCCCGTCGCGGGCATAGATGTCGAAGGTGGCGAGCGCCGCCGCCGCAGCCAGCGGGTGGCCGGAATAGGTGTAGCCGTGGAACAGCTCGATGGCTCCCTCCGGCCCCTGCATGAAGGCATCGTAGATGCCCTTGCGCGCCGCCACCGCGCCCATCGGCACGGTGCCGTTGGTGACGCCCTTGGCCATGGTGGCAAGATCGGGAACGACGCCGAAATACTCCGAGGCGAAGCTCGCGCCGAGCCGCCCGAAGCCGGTGATCACCTCGTCGAAGATCAGGAGGATGCCGTGCTTGTCGCAGACCTGGCGCAGCCGCTGCAGATAGCCCTTGGGCGGCACCAGCACGCCGGTCGAGCCCGCCACCGGCTCGACGATGACGGCGGCGATGGTGGAAGCATCATGGAGCGCGACCAGCCGCTCGAGATCGTCGGCGAGATGCGCGCCCCACTGCGGCTCGCCGCGGCTGTAGGCGTTCCGCTCGAGGTTATGGGTGTGCGGCAGGTGATCGACACCCGGCAGCAGGCTGCCGAAGAATTTGCGGTTGTTGGAGATGCCGCCGACGGAGATGCCGCCGAAGCCCACGCCGTGATAGCCGCGCTCGCGGCCGATGAGCCGGGTCCGCGTGCCTTCGCCGCGGATGCGGTGATAGGCGATCGCGATCTTGAGCGCGGTGTCCACCGACTCCGAGCCTGAATTGGTGAAGAACACGTGGTCGAGGCCGGCCGGCAGCATGGTGGCGAGCCGCGCCGCCGCCTCGAAGGCGATCGGATGCCCCATCTGGAAGGAGGGCGCGTAGTCGAGCTTGAGCGCCTGGGCATGCACCGCATCGGCGATCTCGCGCCGGCCGTGGCCCGCATTGACGCACCAGAGCCCGGCGGTGCCGTCCAGCACCCGGCGTCCCTCCACCGTCTGGTAGTGCATGCCTTCAGCGCCGGCGAGCAGGCGCGGATGCGCCTTGAACTGCCGATTCGCCGTGAACGGCATCCAGAAGGCTTCGAGATTGTTGGTGAGATCGCCGCGGCGCGCCGTATCGTCCATGAATGTCCCTCGACGAATGTCCCCGTGCAATGTGGCGCGGAGACTAGCACGGCGCCGGAAGCCGGCCAAACCAGCGCTTCGCCGATGCGAGATGCATGGCGCGCATAGACGCGACGGATTGGAATCCCTCTCCGCCGCGAGAGCGGGGGAGAGGGGTTTTTCTTAGTGCTTGTAGCTCGGGTCCTTGGCGTCGAGGAGCCGCAGCATCGCCGGCCACTCGCGGGCGCCGCGCGGCATCGAGGAGGTCTCGTACTGCCGGGCGGTGTATTCGGCTACCGTCGGCGACAGCGTCTCGATCGTGCCGCCCGAGGACATCGCGTCGATCTGCATGCGGCAAGTCTGCTCGAGATAGTACATCAGCACGAAGGCCTCGGGGATGGTGCGGCCGGCGGTGAGCAGACCGTGATTGCGCAGCACCAGGGAGTGCTTCTCGCCGAGGTCGTTCAACAGCCGCTCGCGCTCGTCGAGATTGGAGGCGATACCCTCGTAGTCGTGATAGCCGACGCGGTTATAGTAGGCGCAGGCGATCTGGTTCAGCGGCAGGATGCCTTCCTTGAGGCAGGAGACCGCGACACCCGCCCGGGTATGGGTGTGCAGCACGCACTGGATGTCCGGCCGCGCCATGTGCACGGCGCTGTGAATGACGAAGCCGGCGTGGTTCACCGGGTAGTCGCCGGGCTCCACGATGTTGCCGTCGACGTCGATCTTCACCAGGCTCGAGGCGGTGATCTCGCTGAACATCATCCCATAGGGATTGAGCAGGAAGTGGTCCTCGCGCCCCGGCACCCGCGCCGAGATGTGGGTATAGATGAGGTCGTCCATGCCGAAATGCGCGATCAGGCGATAGCAGGCGGCGAGCTGCACGCGGACGTCGTGCTCGGTCATCTGGTCAGTCGAAGGAACGGGCTGTTTCAGGGCGGCAACCGACATGGCGGATCTCCGAAGGTGGGGCGGACGGAAGAAGCTTAGCGGCCCCTGGCCGTGGCGGCCAGAGGCGGTGTGGCAGCAGCGTTTCCGCGCGCGTCCGCGAGGCGTCGGACTCGCTCGGCGATCGCCAGCGACGCGGTCAAGCCCGGGGATTCGATGCCGTAGAGGTTGACGAGGCCGGGAATGCCGTGCGCCTCCGGCCCCTGGATCAGGAAGTCCGCCGCCGGCGCATCGGGGGCGCTGATCTTCGGGCGGACGCCGGCGTAGCCCGGCTGCAGCGCGCCATCGGGGAGCGCCGGCCAGTAGGTGCGGATCGCCGCATAGAAGCTGTCGCCGCGCCTGGGGTCGACGGTGTAGTCGACGCCGCCGATCCACTCGGTATCCGGACCGAAGCGCGGCTGCCCCGCCATGTCCACGGTGAGATGAACGCCCATGCCGGCATGCTCGGGCACCGGATAGATGAGGCGCGTGAACGGCGCGCGACCGCTCAAGCTGAAATAAACGCCGCGGCAGAAATACTCCCGCGGAATGGTGGCGGGCGGGATGCCGGCGATCTTCCGCGCCACCGTCGGCGCGTAGAGGCCGGCGCTGTTGACCAGCAGCGTCGCGCGGAGCCGCATCGGCTCGTCGCCGCCGACCTCCAGCAGGAACCCGTCTTCCTCGACCTCGCCGCTCAGCACCGGCGCGCGGAACGCAACCACCGCGCCGGCCTCCTCCGCATCGCCCTGATAGGCGAGCATCAGGGAATGGCTGTCGACGATCCCCGTCGAGGGCGAGAGGAACGCGCGCACGCAGGAGAGGTTGGGCTCCAGCGCCACCGCCTCGGCGGCGGTGAGCCAGCGAAGATCGTCGACGCCGTTGGCATTCGCCTTGGCCCACACACCCTCCAGCGGCTTGATCTCCTCGTCCTTGCAGGCGACCACCAGCTTGCCGAGGCGCTTGTGCGGCACGCCGTGCTCGGCGCAATAGGCGTAGAGCGCGTTCCGCCCCTCGAGGCAGAGCACCGCCTTCAGGCTGCCCTTCGGATAGTAGATGCCCGCATGGATCACCTCGCTGTTGCGCGAGGAGGTCTCGGAGCCGATCCAACGCTCTTTCTCCAGCACCAATACCTCGTGGCCGGCCCGCGCGAGCGCGCGCGCCACCGCCAAGCCCACCACGCCGGCCCCGATCACCACGCACTCCACGCTGGCGTCGCTCATCGCCCCTCCAGGGGCGCCATCCTCCGCGATCGAAGCGGGCGGCACAAGCACGGGTCGCGCGCATTGGAGGGTTGCGGCCGCAAGCCTTGTCCTGACCTGCCGCCCTCGTTAGGGTCCCCTGCCCCTGGGGGAGGGAATGGAGTGTCGGTGATGGCGGCGCGGCATTTGCGAACGGCGCTTCTGCTCGCGATCTGCCAGGCCTGCTACCTCTCGGCCTCCTCGATCGGCGTGGCCTCGAGCGGGCTGGTCGGATCGACCCTGGCACCCAATCCGCTGCTGGCGACGCTCCCCTACTCGCTCATTCCCGTGACCAACGCGCTCGTCACCGTGCCCGCCTCCTTCCTGATGGCGCGCATCGGCCGGCGCACTGGATTCATGCTGGGGGCGCTCTTGGGCGGCCTCGGCGGCACGGTCTCCGCCTGGGCGATCTTCCGTGGTGACTTCCTGCAGTTCTGCCTCGGCAACGCGCTCTGGGGCTGCTTCCAGGCGACTGCGCAGTACTACCGTTTCGCCGCCGCCGACGCGGCAGCGCCACCGCTCAAGAGCCGCGCGGTCTCCTACGTGCTGGCGGGCGGTGTCGTCGCCGCTGTCGTGGGACCGGAGATCGCGTCGCTCGCCAAGGACCTGCTGGCGCCGATTACCTTTGCCGGCAGCTTCCTCGCGATCTCGGCGCTGGCGGTGATCACCATCGTCACCCTGAGCTTCCTCGATCTGCCGGTGCCGAGCCGCGCGGAGCGGGCGCAGGCCGGCGGCCGGCCGCTCGGCCAGATCGCGCGGCAGCCGGTCTTCATCGTCGCCGCCGCCAATGGCCTCATCGGCTACGCGGTGATGACCTTCGTGATGACCTCGGCGCCGCTCGCAGTGGTCGGATGCGGGCTCACGCCCAACGACGCCTTCGGCGTCATCCGCTTCCACCTCATCGGCATGTTCGCGCCCGCCTTCTTCACCGGCGGCCTGAT
The DNA here is from genome assembly GCA_035507155.1 of Allostellaceae bacterium. Classification (GTDB taxonomy): domain Bacteria; phylum Pseudomonadota; class Alphaproteobacteria; order ATCC43930; family CGMCC-115725; genus DASZHJ01. The sequence goes on along the minus strand of DATJOK010000177.1, from coordinate 1,340 downwards.
CCACCGCTACGGCGCGCCCACCATCGCGCTCACAGGCACCGCGATGCTGATGCTCTGCGGCATCGTCGCGCTCTCCGGCACCAGCCTCGTCCATTTCTGGATCGCGCTCGCCTTGCTGGGCTGCGGCTGGAACTTCATGTACGTCAGCGGCACCACCCTGCTGACCCAGGCCTACCGGCCGGAGGAGCGCGCGAAGATCCAGGGCCTCAACGAGTTCGTCATCGCGGGCTCGGCGGCGACCGGCTCGCTCTCCGCCGGCGGCGTCTTCGGCGCCTATGGCTGGCAGGCAGTCAACTACGCGGTGATGCCGCTGCTCCTCGTCGCCGCCGCCATCACCGTCTGGTACGCGCTGACCGATCGCGCTGCCGCGCGCGAAGCCGCGTAGTCGATCACGGGGCGGCTCTGCTGGAGCGTCTCCCACTCAGGTAGCACGCCGCCGCGATCAGCTGCACCGCTGCCGCGACGATGAAGAAGAGCGGCGTCGCGTGCGAGCCTGTCATCGTCGCATGGAGCCGAAGCGCGCCGAAGGCGGCAGGCGCGAAGGCATATGTGGCCTGGCTGATGGCGGTGATGAGCGCCACCGCGCGGCCCACATCGGCGCCGGTGAATTCCGCCTGGGCGATGAGCGGCGGCAGCGAGGTGGCGTTGCCGATGCCGAGGCCCACTAGCATGACGCCGAGCAGCAGCAGCGGCACGTAGGATCCGGCGGCGAGGACGAAGACGGCGCAGCCGCAGGCCTGGACCAGATAATTGAGCGCCGCGACCTTGCGGCGATCGGCGCCTGACGGCATCAGCCAGCCGACGAGGGTGCGTCCGGCGATGGCGCAGACGGTCGCGAAGGCAGCGGCGATGCCGGCGAGCTCGGCGCCGAGCGCCGGCACCAGCAGCGAGAAGAGATGAGCGATGAGGCCGATCTGGGCGAAGAGCCCGATCGCCATGCCGCCGGCCAGAGTGAGAAAGCCGCGATCGCGCCACAAGCGCCTGCCCGGCAGCAGCGATCCGCCCTGCGGTGCCGCGACCGAACTCGCCGGTCCCGCCGCCTCGCCATCGGGCAGCAGCCCCACGCTTTCCGGCGTGTGCACAAAGCAGCGATCCGCCAGCACCCAGAGGACCACGATCGCAACCAGCCCCACCAGCGCGGCGGCCAGCGGAAAGCCGAGCGCCGCGATCGCCGCCACCCAGAGCGGCGAGAACACCACTCCGCCGACGCTGGCGCCGTTATAGGCCATCGAGAGCGCCGCCGGCCGCCGGCGCCGGAACCAGGGCGAGACCATGGCGTTGATCGCGGCGCCGCCGGTCATTGCCCACCCAGCGCCGCTGAGGATCGTCGCGGCGAAGAG
>DATJOK010000176.1:0-3071 GCA_035507155.1 Allostellaceae bacterium | reverse complement strand
GCGCTTCGCGCATTGAAATCGTTGGCGAAATCTTAGAAAGCGCCAGCAAGGGGTGTCGGTGATGTCGGCAAATTGTCTAATCCAACCAACCACATAGGCCGCGCTGACGGCCGGCCTTTTCCCTTGCCGTCCGTGGGTTGGGTTCCTGTGCCGCCCCTGCACCACGCGCAAACCTCCGCCACAGCCCTCCAGAGCATGATCATCTCCGAGCGGGCTCATTGCGGCCGCTCCCTGGACGACAAGGCGACGAACAGCCCATCGGACTGCGGCGTGAGCGCAGTCCAGTCTTGCACAGAATGCTCCATCGACAGCCGGGTCGATCGCGGCGCCGGTGCAGCGGGAGTGTCGCTCGGAGGACTCGGCGGGCGTGAAGGAAACAACGACGCCTCTGTCCAGGACTTCACCACGGCGGCGAGAATGACCGTGTCGTCGGTTGCACTTCCGCTGACGATTGGCGCGAGACGGGACAGATAGGCGCGCGTCTCCGCAGGCAGCGGCCGGCCAGTTGCGAGATGGTCTTCCCAGCGCGAGGGACCGGCATTGTAGGCCGCGAGGAATCCGGGAATGCCGTAGCGGTCGTGTAGCTCGCGCAGATAGGCGGCGCCGGCGATGATGTTGTCGTGCGCGTCATAAGGATTGCGGCCGAGACGGTAGCGCTGACTCAAGGCAGCCCACGTCTCGGGCATGATTTGCATGAGGCCGATGGCGCCCTTCGGCGATATGGCGCGCACGTCGCCGAAGCTCTCCGCGCGCATCACGGCGCTTATCCACGCCGCTGGAATGCCAAACCGCTGCGAGGCCTCGGCGACGAAGGCGGCGAACGGCGTGCGGGCAGCTACGATCACGACAGGCCGCGCGGTCGCAGGCTCTGCGCGCACCATGTTGCAGCCGAGCGCCACCACAATCGCAAGACCAAGGGCGAGCGACACGTGGCGGCGGCGCGTGCATTCTTTCGGTGACGTGCGCGTGGTGAACGCGAACATGGCCGGAACGGAGGAAGGGAGTTTGCGGGGAGCCTGTGCGAGGCTTGCAATTGCGTTGCGGTCGAGTGGCACGATCAATCCTCCTCGCGGGTCCAGAGAGGATCAGCCCTGCCGACGATCGTGGTGACGGGGAGCAGGCCAAAATACCGGCCGTCGAGGGAGTCCTCGGACTGCCAGTTCATCAGGAAGACTTCGCCGGCAGGAATGCGCCGGCAGCCCTGCCAGACGGGAAGCGGTCGGCCGCTTCTATCGCGATTGAGGGCATCGCCCATGGCGATCCCGTCGACGGTGATTGCGCGATCGGTGCGGCAGACGGTTTGCCCAGGAAGCGCGAGCACACGCTTCAGCATCGGCACGCCCCTGGGCAGATAGCGGCGCTCGTCGAGGAAGCTCGCGAGGGCCTCGGGCGGCTGCACCACGACGAGCTCAGTGACTTGCAGCGCGCCTGCCGGATGCACGGCGTAGAGGCCAATCGGCACGCTGGCGCTGGCGTTCCAGATCAACCGCGGCAGCGGATGAAAGAGCGCTGATGCTCCGATGCAGAGCGAGGCGAAATACGTCGTCATGACGTAGCCGAAGCGCGTCATGACAGCACCCTCCGCCGCAGCAGCCAGGCGCGATGCTGGTCGCGGCTATAGGGACGCGGCTCGCATCCGGCGCCGAGGCGATTGTGGACATGCCGCCAGTGATCAGGCGCGACGTCGGCCGGATTAACACCGAGCGCCTCGACGGCGTCGATCGCCGCGAAAACACGCTCGACCCTGGGCCAGCCGCTGATGCGCAGCAGAATCTCGCCGCCGGGACGGACGAAGGGCAGCGTCTGATAGGCCTCGCCCGGCGCGATCGCGCGCACGATGTCGATGCGCGAGACAATGGTGCCGTAGTCGTTTGAAGCCCAGCGGACGAAGGCGAAAATCGTGTTCGGCGCGAAGCTCAGCACTCGGCGGCGGCGATCGATAATCGTCTCGGATACATCGCGGCCGAACCTGATCCAGTGCTCGACGCGCTTCTCGAGCCAGGTCAGCTCGACGGCCGTGAGGGCGTCGGGCGAACAAGGCCGTGCCTCCGTGAAGGCCGGATTCGCCATCATGTCTGTCCTCCATCGATTGCGGGGAATTCGCGGGCGAGCAGGTCGCGCAGCATGTCTGCGACGGTCTGGCCGCGCTGGAAGGCCGTGATCTTGATCCGGCCCCGCAGCTCCGGCGTCACGTCGACGGTGAGCCGCGCGGTGTAGAGATCGCCGGCGCCGGGCGCCGCTGCCGAAGGCTCGGGCGTGCGGACCCACGCATCGGGATCGGCCGGCCGAGCGGCGAAGCGGCGATTGGATGGGCGTGCGGTCATCGCATCACCCGATCGACTTCCGCGGCCAGAGCGAAGACCTCGCGCGCAGCGTGACATGCGGCGTCGACGTCGAAGACGAGGCGTCCGGTGCGCGCGGAGTCTGCGAAGACGACGCGCTGGCCGATACGAGCGGCAAGTACCGGCGGGTCGTGATCGGCGAGGCCGTCGGCGGTCTCGCGGGCGATCACGGTGCGCGCTGCGCAGCGGTTGAGCACGAAACGCGGGACAAGCTCGGGGCGGAAGATGCGCGCTTCCTGCAGCAGCTTCAGCATCTCGGCAGAGCCCCAGCCGTCAAGGGGAGACGGCTGCGCGGGGATCAGGACGAGATCGGCGGCGAGCAAGGCCGAGCGCAGCAGGCCGGTGACGCGCGGCGGGCCATCGATGACCACGTGGTCGGCGTCGCGGGCGAGCTCTGGCGCTTCCCGGTGGAGGGTGTCACGCGCGAGGCCGATCACGCCGAACAGGCGCGGCACGGCCTCCTTGGCGCGCTGCGCGGACCAGTCGAGAGCCGACCCTTGCGGATCGGCGTCGATGACCGTGACGCGCCTTCCCTGGGCCGCCCAGGCGCCGGCCAAGTGCAGGGCGAGCGTCGTCTTGCCGACGCCGCCTTTCTGGTTGAGGAGCGCGACGATCACCGCCGCTCCTCCTTCCCGGCTTTTCCCCGGCCGAGCGCGCCGCCAACAACAGAAGAGTTAGATTCTTCGTTAGACTCTAAGTTAGGCGGCGCGGAAGCATTTGATTGGCTTG
>DATJOK010000175.1:0-8678 GCA_035507155.1 Allostellaceae bacterium | reverse complement strand
CCCTCCGCGATTTCCTTGCCGGCATCCGCGTCCTCGACGTGAGCCAGTTCATTCCCGGGCCGCAGGCGGCGCTGCATCTCGCCGATCTCGGCGCCGAGGTGGTGAAGGTCGAGCCGACGGGCGGCGAGCCGATGCGCGTGCTCGGGCCGATGGATCCCGATGGCGTCTCCGCGTTCTACAAGCTGATGAACCGCGGCAAGACCGTGGTAGAGCTCGATCTCAAGAGCGAGGGCGGCAAGGACGCCTTCGGCGCCCTCCTTGCCGCCGCCGACGTGCTGGTGGAGAGCTACCGGCCCGGCGTGCTGGACCGGCTCGGTTTCGACCGCGCGACGCTCGAGCGCTTGAACCCGCGCCTCGTCCATGTGGCGCTCACCGGCTTCGGCCAGACCGGGCCCTATCGGCTCCGCGCCGGGCACGACATCAACTACATGGCGCTTGCCGGCGGGCTCGCGTCGTCGGGAAGCGCCGAGCAGCCGCAGATCGCCTATCCCCCCACCGCCGATCACGCGAGCGCACTGCAGGCGGCGCTCACCGCCGTGGCCGCGCTTCTCGGTCGCGCGCGCACGGGACGCGGCGCCTTCCTCGACGTGAGCCTCGCCGAGACGGTGCTGGCCTGGCAGGCGATCCCGCTGACCTTGGCGCAGCGCAAAGGCAACGAGCCGCGCCGTGCGGTGGCGATGCTGAACGGCGGCGCCGCCTACTACCAGATCTATCGCACCAGCGACGGCAAGTTCATCACGCTCGGCGCCGTCGAGCGCAAGTTCTGGGAGAGCTTTTGCCGCGCGATCGGGCGACCGGAGTGGGGAGCGCGTCATGGCGAGCCGTTTCCCCAGACCGCGCTCATCGCCGCGGTGTCGGCGCTCGTGGCGGAGAAACCGCTCGCGCACTGGGAAACGGTGATCGATCCTGCCGACTGCTGCTTCCATGCGGTGGTGGAGCTTGCTGACGTGCCCGATCATCCGCAGATCGCCGAGCGCCGGCTCGTCCATCGGGTGGGCAACGATCCCGCCCTCGTCGAGACGCTGTTCCCCGCCTGGGTCGACGGCGCGCCGCCGCCGCCGCGCGCGCCGCTCCGCTTCGAGGCAGCAGACGTCGCGATCGCGCGCTGGAGCCGCTAGCGACGCGGTTCTGATCAGAAGCTCGCGACTCTAGGGTTGCGTGCAGACGGGGCAAGACCTACCATGTAAAAGCTTTTTGGCCATGAGCGGGCAGAACCTTCAGGGCATGCGCAGCTTCCGGCTTCTCATCGCCATCGTGTCGGTCTCGCTGCTCAGCGGCTGCACCAGCAGCCCAATCCCGGAAGGCTATAAGGGCCCGACGGCCCGCATCGAGGATTCCTTCAAGAAGCGCGGCTGGAGCAGCGCCGACTTCTTCTACGTCTCCAAGATCGATGGGCGCCGGATCAACGACAGCCTGGCGGCAACCACCCAATCGAATTATGGGCAGGGATTTCAGCTGACGCCCATCGCCATCGGCAGGGCGGTGGCGGCGCAGGAATCCACCTTCACCATCGTCGGCCGCACGCACTACGCGGCGCCGATCCTAGAACTGGCGGGCACGGTCTACCAAGTTTCCGGAGACGTGAAGTTCTCGCCCCAGCCGGATCAGATCTACTACGTGCGCGGCGAGCTCGACGAGAAATACTCGGGCGTCTGGATCGAAGATGCCGCCGGGACTCCGGTGACGCCGAAAATAGAGGTCAACGGCTCCTCGGCGCTGAGCATTTTCGAGAAGTAACCCGCCTCACGCCGGCACCGAGCCCTCGACGATGATGCGATGCATCAGGCGGCGCTCGCCCGCGGGATAGTCGGCATTCGCCTTGTGCATGGTACAGCGGTTGTCCCAGATCACGATGTCGCCGCGGCGCCACCGGTGGCGGTACTGGTAGCGCTCCTGCGTCGCATGGGCGATGAGCTCGTCCAGGAGCGCGTCGCTCCGGGCGCGCTCCCATCCGGCGACACCCGCCATGCGGTTCGGATTCATGTAGAGCGCCTTGCGGCCGGTCTCGGGATGGGTGCGCACCAGCGGATGGACGGCATCGGGAAGCTCCGCCGCCTCCTCCGGCTGGAGCGTCGCGATCCGCGTGCCCTTGCGCGGTGAGTCGTATTTGTGGACGACGCGGAGATCGGCGATCGCGGCCTTGGTCGCCGGCGGCAGGTCATCATAGGCCGCGTACATGTTGGTGAACTGGGTGTCGCCGCCGCGCGACGGGATCTCGACGCCGTAGAGCACGGTGAGCGAGCAGGGGACACGCTTGTAGCTGTCGTCGCTGTGCCAGTGCGCGCCCACCACCAGCCGCTTGCCGTCGCCCAGCTCGTCGCGGTCCTCGCTGGAGAGGATCATGATCTCCGGGATCTCGGGATGCCGCGAGGCACCGCGCGTCTGCGGCGCCGGAGGGCCGAACATCCGCATCGCCGCGAGATAGGCGGCGGGCGCCAGCGACTGGCCGCGGATGCAGAGCACGAGGTTGTCGAGGAGGGCGCGGCGGAGCTTGCCGGCTTCGTCAGGCGCCAGCGGCGCATTGAGATCGAAGCCCTCGGCGGCGATCGCCATGGCGGTTCCCAGCTTCGCGAGCGTCAGCGCCAAGGTCTCCTCCCTCTCAGTCGGTCTCCCTGCGGAACGGCGAGAGCTCTTCCTCCAGCATCGTCATCTCCGCCTCGACCGATTGCCGCTCGCGGGCGAGGAAACTCTCCACCGCGCGGGCGAAATTGGGGTCGCGGATCCAGTGCGCGCTGTAGGTGGGAACGGGGAGATAGCCGCGCTGAATCTTGTGCTGACCCTGGGCGCCGGCCTCCACGCGCTTCAGCCCGCGGGCGATCGCGAAGTCGAGGGCGCGGTAGTAGCAGACCTCGAAGTGGAGGAACGGGAAGTCGCCGACGACGCCCCAGTTGCGGCCATAGAGCGTGTCGCCACCGAGGAGGTTGAGCGCGCCGGCGACGTAGCGCCTGCCCTGGCGCGCCATCACCAGCACCACGCGGTCGGCAAGGCGCTGATGCAGGAGATCGAAGAACTCCCGCGTCAGATATCCGCCGCCCCATTTGCGCTCGGTCATCGCCATGTAGAAGCGGTAGAAGGCGTCCCAGTGCCGGGTCTCGAGATCGCCGCCGGTGAGCGTCTCGATCTCGATGCCGTTCAGCAGCGCGTCGCGCCGCTCCCTGCGGATCTGCTTGCGCTTGCGCGAGTTGAGCGCGGCGAGGAAATCGTCGAAGGTCTGATAGCCTTCGTTCTCCCAGTGGAACTGCTGCCCGGAGCGCTGCAGGAAGCCGGCGGCGCCGAGCTGCTGCCATTCCTCCGCCGTCGGGAAGGTGACGTGCAGGGAGGAGACCTTGTGGGCGCGCGCGACCTCGATCATCGCGGCGATCAGCGTCGCCGTCACTTCGGTACCGCTGCCCGGTCGGCGCAGCAGGCGCGGTCCGGTCACCGGCGTGAAGGGAACCGAGCCCTGCAGCTTCGGATAATAGCGCCCGCCGGCGCGCTCCAGCGCATGGGCCCAGCCGTGGTCGAAGACATATTCGCCGTAGGAGTGGCTCTTTAGATAGAGCGGCGCCGCGCCGACGAGACGGCCGCGCTCGTCCTCCACCAGGATGTGCTGCGGCAGCCAGCCGGTCTCCGCGGTGGCGGAGCCGCTTGCCTCCAGCGCTTCCAGGAAGCCGTGGGTGACGAAGGGATTGCCCGATCCGGCGCAGGCGTCCCATTCCGCCGCCGGCACCTCCGAGAGCCGCTCGACGATCCTGACCCGCGCTGGACTGCCGCCATCCGCCATGATCGGCTCAGCGCACCTCGAAGACGCCGTCCACCTCGACGGCGAGGTTGAAGGGCAGCACATTGACGCCGACGGCGGTGCGCGCGTGGCGTCCCTGGTCACCAAGCACCTCCACGATGAGGTTGGAGCAGCCGTTTACCACCTGCGGCTGATCGACGAAGCTGTCGGTGCAGTTGACGAAGCCGCCGAGCCGCACGCAGCGCAGCAGGCGGTCGAGGTCGCCGTCGACGGCGTTGCGAACCTGGGCGAGGAGGTTGAGCCCGCAGATGCGCGCCGCCTGCTGGCCTTCCTCGATGGAGAGCTCGCGACCGAGCTTGCCGGCGAAGCGCCGCTCGCCGTTCCAGATCGGCAACTGGCCGGCGACGAACAGCAGGTCACCCGTACGCACGAAGGGGACGTAATTCGCCGCCGGCGCGCTTGCCTGCGGCAGCTCGATGCCGAGCTCCTTGAGCCGCGCCTCGATCCGACCGGTCATCACTCGCTCCCTTCCGCTACCGTTGCTGCAAGCATAGCGGCGGGCCGTCGGCCGATCCAGCCGCCCCGAAACTGCCTCAATTCTGGACTACTGGCGGTGTCCTTGCGCAGGAAGTCGGATGGTTCCGGAATGTGGACGGCGCCGATGATCGCTCGGATGAAATGGCTTCTCGCCCTCGCGGTCGTGCTGCTCGCCTGGCCGGCGACGGCCGCGGTACTGGGCGACGCGCGGGTCCCCTACAGCGCCCATTGCGCCCTCACCATCGATGGCCAGGCCTATCAAGGCATGCTCTATGCGAAGCCCGGGTTTCAGCGCCACGAGCAGATGCTGGGCGGCGTCAACGAGGTCGCGATCCTCGATATCGCCGCCGGCCGCGGCTATTTCATCGTGCCCTTGCTCAAGAGCTATATCGATTTTCCCATCGATCGCGCGATGCGCGAGCTGAGCTCGCCGGACGTGAAGGGCGCGCCGGCCGGGCGCGAGAGGGTGAACGGCGTTGTCACCACCAAGTACCGGGTCGCCCATCGCGCCGATGACGGCACGCGCATCGACGGGTTCGTCTGGCTCACCGAGAGCGGCGTTCCGATGCGCGGCAACGGCACCGTGGCGGTGCCCGACGGCAAGAAGACGCCGTTCGGCTGGGAGCTCTCGCAGCTGCAGATCGGGCCGCAAGCGCCCTCGCTGTTCCAGCCGCCCGAGGGTTTCTACCGGCTGCCCGCGAGCGCGCTGCCGGGTTTTCTCGGTGGCCAAGGCGGGTAGCGGTTCACGGAAATAGCAGCGGCGGGGCGCAGGGGGTACGCCGCCGCCGCTGCCGCCGGTGGATGGGAGGATCGACCGGCGAGGGCGATCCCATCGCGGGGATTGGCCCGTGGGCAGCGGGCCAGCGCGACGCCGGGGAGCCGGTCGCGCGCGGCGAGGCCGGAGCCTCGCCTTGTCCTCGCGTCATCAGAGGATCGACATTCATTGATAGGCGCGCCGATCTCGCGGCATCCCCGCCGCGGCGACGCCCGCTCGCGCGGATTTTACCGATCGACGGAGGACAAAAAAACGGGGCGCGGCCGAGACCGCGCCCCCAATTTCTGCCTCAATCCATGCAAGGCCGGCCGGGAGGCTTGGGCCGGCGCTGCCGCGCGATCAGCTGCAGCCGCTCGTGCCGCCGCAAGTATCGCATTTGAGGCAGGTGCCATTGCGCACCAAGGTAAAGTTCCCGCACTCGACGCAGCTGTCGCCCTCGTAGCCCTTGAGGCGCGCCGTGCGGATCTGCTCGAGCCGTGCGTCCACCTCGGCCACCACGGTGATCGCCTCGTCGGTCATCGCCGTTTCCAGCGGCGCCACCGTCACGTCGATCGCGGTATTGCCGGCAAGGCTGGTGGCCGGTGAGGCGCTGCGGTTGCCGCCGCCATGCAGCACGGTCAGCTTGCTGCGGACATAGCCGGTGGAGGCGACGCGCTGCACCACCGCTGCGACGTCGGGCTGGCGTGGCGCGCCGCCGTCCGGAATGCTCGACTCCGCGGCGGTGCCCTTGCCGATGGTGTCCGGCATCAGATCCGCCGGCTGCACATGGGCGAGATCGTTGCGGCCGAGATAGGAGATCGCGAGCTCGCGGAAGAGATAGTCCAAGATCGAAGTCGCCATCTTGATGGCGTCGTTCCCCTCGACAATGCCCGACGGCTCGAAGCGCGTGAAGGTGAAGGCCTCCACGAACTCCTCCAGCGGCACGCCGTACTGCATGCCGATCGAGATCGCGATCGCGAAGTTGTTCATCAGCGAGCGGAAGGCGGAGCCTTCCTTGTGCATGTCGATGAACACCTCGGCGAGCTTGCCGTCCTCGTACTCGCCGGTGCGGAGATAGACCTTGTGGCCGCCGACGATCGCCTTCTGAGTGTAGCCCTTGCGCCGCTGCGGCAGCCGGCGGCGCTCGGCGCCGCCCTGGACCTGCACCACCCGCTCGACGACCCGCTCCACGATGCGCTCGGCGAGCACCGGGACACGCTCGGCAACCGGCTTCTCCATGAGCTCCGCCACCGCGTCTTCGGCGCCGAGGTCGCTGTCCTCGAGGAGCGAGGCCTGCAGCGGCTGCGACAGCTTGGAGCCGTCGCGGTAGAGCGCGTTCGCCTTGAGGCCCAGCCGCCAGGACAGCCGGTAGGCGTCCTTGCAGCTCTCCACCGTGGCGGCGTTCGGCATGTTGATGGTCTTGGAGATGGCGCCGGAGATGAAGGGCTGCGCCGCCGCCATCATGTGGATGTGGCTCTCCACAGACAGGAAGCGCTTGCCGATGCGGCCGCAGGGATTGGCGCAGTCGAAGACCGGCAGGTGCTCCTCGCGCAGGAGCGGCGCGCCTTCGAGCGTCATGGCGCCGCAGCAGTAGGTGTTGGCGTGTTCGATCTCGTGCTTGGAGAAGCCGAGCGCCGCCAGCATGTCGAAGCCGGGATCGTTGAGCTGCGCCTCGGCAAAGCCGAGCGCCGTCTTGCAGAACTCCTCGCCGAGCGTCCACTTGTTGAAGGCGAACTTGATGTCGAAGGCGCTCTGCAGCGCGCTCTCGAGGGTGCTGAGTCCCTCCTCGGTGAAGCCCCTGCTCTTGAGATCCTCATGGTTGATATGCGGCGAGCCCGCCAGCGTGCCGTGTCCCACGGCATAGCGGGTGATGGCATCGATCTCGCCGCGATTGTAGCCGAGGGTCTTGAGGGCCTCGGGCACGATGCGGTTGATGATCTTGAAGTAGCCGCCGCCGGCGAGCTTCTTGAACTTGACCAGAGCGAAGTCCGGCTCGATGCCGGTGGTGTCGCAATCCATCACCAGGCCGATGGTGCCGGTGGGCGCGATCACGGTGGTCTGCGCGTTGCGATAGCCGTGCGCCTCGCCGAGGGCGAGCGCGGTGTCCCAGGCGAGCCGCGCGGTCTTCACCAGGTTGGGATCCGGGCAGTTCGCGTGATCGAGCGGCACCGGCAGGATGGTGAGGCCCTCATAGCCCGCGGTCTCGCCATAGGCGGCGCGGCGATGATTGCGGATCACCTTGAGCATCGCCTCGCGATTCTTGGTGAAGGAGGGGAAGGCGCCGAGCTCGCCCGCCATCTCCGCCGAGGTGGCGTAGCTGATGCCGGTCATGATCGCGGTGAGCGCGCCGGCGAGCGCGCGGCCTGCCTTGCTGTCGTAGCCGAGGCCCGAGGCCATCAGCAGGCCGCCGATGTTGGCATAACCCAGGCCCAGGGTGCGGAACTCGTAGGAGAGCGTCGCTATCTCCTTCGACGGGAACTGCGCCATCAGCACCGAGATCTCGAGCACGATGGTCCAGAGCCGGACCGCATGCACATAGGACTCGATGTCGAACCGCCCGTCCGCACGGCGGAACGCCAGCAGGTTGAGCGAGGCCAAATTGCAGGCGGTATCGTCGAGGAACATGTACTCGGAGCACGGATTCGACGCGTTGATGCGTCCGCTCGCCGGGCAGGTGTGCCACTCGTTGATGGTAGTATCGTATTGCAGGCCCGGGTCGGCGCTCGCCCAGGCAGCGTGCGCGATCTTCTCCCAAAGCTCGCTGGCCTTCAGCGTCTTCGTCACCTTGCCGTCGGTGCGGCGGGTGAGCTGCCAGTCGCCGTCGGCCTCCACTGCATCGAGGAAGGCGTTGGTGACGCGCACGGAATTGTTGGAGTTCTGGCCGGAGACGGTGAGATAGGCGTCGCTGTCCCAGTCGGTGTCGTAGGTGCGGAAATCGATCTGGGTATAGCCCTGCTGCGCGAACTGGATCACCCGCTGCACGTAGTTCTCGGGGATCATCACGCGGCGCGCCGCCTTCACCTCGCGCTTCAGAGCGGGGTTCTTGCGCGGGTCGAAGCGGGTGACGTCGTCGAGGCTCGGCGCCTCCGCATGGCAGGCGGCCATGATCAGGTTGAGGTGCTTCTGCGCCAGCTTGGAGCCGGTGACGAGCGCCGCCACCTTCTGCTCCTCGACCACCTTCCAGTCGATGTAGTTCTCGATGTCCGGGTGATCGATGTCGACGGTCACCATCTTGGCGGCGCGGCGCGTGGTGCCGCCCGACTTGATGGCGCCTGCCGCGCGGTCGCCGATCTTCAGGAAGCTCATCAGGCCGGAGGACTTGCCGCCGCCGGAGAGCGGCTCGTTCTCGCCGCGCAGTCGCGAGAAATTGGAGCCGGTGCCGGAACCGTACTTGAAGAGCCGCGCCTCGCGGACCCAGAGGTCCATGATGCCGCCCTCGTTGACGAGGTCGTCGGCGACCGACTGGATGAAGCAGGCGTGCGGCTGCGGGTGCTCGTAGGCGCTCTCGGACGCCACCAGCTTGCCGCTGCGATAATCGACGTAGTAGTGGCCTTGCGCCGGGCCGTCGATGCCGTAGGCCCAGTGGATGCCGGTGTTGAACCATTGCGGCGAGTTGGGCGCCGCCATCTGCCGCGCCAGCATGTGGCGCATCTCGTCATAGAAGGC
>DATJOK010000174.1:0-65210 GCA_035507155.1 Allostellaceae bacterium | reverse complement strand
TGATGGCCTCTTCCGGCAGTCCGGGCACCGCCTTCGGCGACACCAGCGTGACGATGAACACATAGACGGCGTAGATGCCGGCGAGCGCCAGACCTGGAACGAACGCGCCTTCGTACATATCGCCGACCGAGCGGCCGAGCTGATCGGCCATGACGATCAACACCAGGGAGGGCGGGATGATTTGCGCCAGTGTCCCGGAGGCGGCGATGACACCCGCAGCGACGCGCCGATCATAGCCGTAGCGCAGCATGATCGGCAGCGAGATCAGCCCCATCGAGATCACCGACGCGGCCACCACGCCGGTGGTGGCGGCGAGCAGCGCGCCGACGAAGATCACCGCATAGGCGAGGCCGCCGCGCAGCGGGCCGAACATCTGCCCCACGGTGTCCAGGAGATCCTCCGCCATGCCGCTGCGCTCGAGGATCAGGCCCATGAAGGTGAAGAATGGCACCGCCAGCAGCGTGTCGTTGCGCATGATGCCGAACACGCGCTCGGGAAGCGCTTGCAGCAGCTCCGGGGTCAGCAGCCCGTAATGGATCGCAAGCGTGCACCAGGCGAGGCCGTTGGCGGCCAGCGCGAAGGCGACGGGGTAGCCGAACAGCAGGAGGATCACCAGCGCCGCAAACATCATCGGCGCCATGTTCTGGATGATGAAGGCGCTCATGGGGTCAGTCCGCCGCGTGCTCGCCGTGATGCTCGCCCTCGGCCTGGAGCGGATCCGGCGCCAGGCCCATCAGATAGGCGGCGCGCTTGATGATTTCCGAGACGCCTTGCAGCGAGAGCAGGAAGAAGCCCACCGGCACCAACAGCTTGACCGGCCAGCGCAACAGGCCGCCGGCGTCGTTCGAGACCTCGTGGTGGAGGTAGGATTCCCTGAACATCGGCCAGCCCAGCCACATGATGATGAGCGCCATCGGCAGCAGGAAGAGCAGTCCGCCGATGATGTCGATCCAGGCTCTTGTGCGATGGGACAGATGGCTGGCGATGATGTCGATGCGCACATGCTCGTTGTTGAGCAGCGTGTAGCCCGCCCCCAGCAGGAATACCGCCGAGAACAGATACCATTGCAGCTCGAGCCAGGCATTCGAGCTGGTATCAAAGGCGTAGCGTACCGTCGCGTTGCCGGCGCTCACGATCACGGCGGCGAGGATGAGCCAACTGATCGCTTTGCCGATATGGCCGTTGACGAAGTCAATGGCCCGGCTCAATGCCAAAAGCGCCTGCACTGGTCCTCCCCGTTCTCAGCCCTTGAGTTTCTCGCCGACCCCGACCGGCCATTTTGACCATGCTTCTGGCGGGAAGGCGCCCGGCCGTCAAGAGCCGCAATTGCCAGGGCTCGTGCCCGGTGCCCGTCAATGTGTTCGATCCTCTCGGCGGCTGGTCGGGCCCGGGATTGACACCTGCTCCGATCGCGAGCGCCTGTTAACCATGCCGGCCGCCGCGCTGCCCAAGGCTGGTCCGCCGGGACCTCTGCCGTTGCATGTTGTGAAACCATCGAGATATGCCTATCTAAGACCGCGGCGGCGGCAGATGAGACAGCGGCGGGACGAGTGGCATGAGATGGGTCGTGATGGTGGCGATGATGGCGCTTTGCGCCTGCCAGGGGCCGGTGCCCGATGTCCTGGCGGGGCGGACGCAAGGTCCGCGCTTCTCCCTAGCGAGCGTGCCGCCGCTGCAGCCCACCCTCGCGCGGATCTATTTCTACCGTGACTACGAGCCCTATGAGAGCCTGTCGCAGCCGCGGATCTATCTCAATGGGAAGGAAGTCGGGGCATCGATCCCCGGCGGCATCTTCTATCGCGACGTGCCGGCGGGATCCTATGAGATAACATGCGACAGCAAGGGCATCTACCCCAACCAGTTCAAATCGCTGACCCTGCAGCCCGATCAGACGCTTTACGTGAAGATCGAGTCCCTGCGCACCTGGTACGACGAGGCCCACTTCACCGGCGACACCTTTTATGTGGCGCTGATCGGCCCTCGGCTGGCGCAGACCGAGATCCAGAGCATGCGCCAGGTATCCGGGGACTCCGCGTCGCTTCCCTAGCGGCGGAGTTCAGGCGTTCACCTTGACGCCGGAGGCGGCGAGCTTGGCGAGGGCCTGTGGCGTATCGATGTCGGTGAGCACGCCATCATCGGGCATCTCGACCTCCGTCACCATCTCGGGATAAGCACCGATCAGATGCCGGGCGCCGACGTCGCCCGCGACCTGGAGCATCTCGTCGAAGAAGCGCCGGGACCATAGGACGGGATTGCCGCGTTTGCCTTGCCGGGTCGGCACGCAGATGCCGCGGCCTTCGATCGGGTTGAACGCGGCGATGAGACCATCGACCTCCGACGCGCTCACCCGCGGCATGTCGCCGAGGCAGATGAGCGCGCCGTCGCATTCCGCGGGCAATGCGGGAATGCCGCGCTTCAGCGAGGTCGAGAGCCCCTGCGCGTAGTCGGGATTGTGGACGATCGTCGCCGGCAATCCCTTGAGCGCGGCTGCCACCCGCTCACTCTCATGACCGGTCACGACGATGATCGGCGCGGCTTTCGATTGCCGCAGCATCTCCACCACGTGGCGCACCATCGGCACGCCATCGATCTCGATCAGCAGCTTGTTGAGGGTACCCATCCGGCGCGACTGGCCGGCGGCGAGCACGAGCGCGGCGATGCGGGGGGCGCGCGGCAGGGACGGGGCGGCGGCTTCATCGGCAACGGCAAGCGCCCGGGGCAGGGGACGGCTCGGTATGTCGGCCAGCAGGCCGCCCACTCCCATTGCCGTGATTTCGGCCGGGCCGGCCGGAAGATCGGCGAGCAGGCGCTGCAGTACCCAGTCGAAGCCGTTGACCTTGGGTGATCGCGCGCAGCCCGGCAGCCCGAGCACCGGCGTCGAGCCCAGGCGCCCCATCAGCATGAGGTTGCCGGGATCGACGGGCATGCCGAAGTGCTCGACCTGGCCGCCGGCGGCGGTGATCGCGGCGGGAATAACGTCGCGCCGATCCAGGATGGCGGAGGCGCCGGCCACCAGCACCAGATCGGCGCCGCCGGCGATCGCCTCGCCGATCAGCGGCGCCAGTGCCGCGCCGCTGTGCTCCGCCCGCCGCTCGAGCAGCAGCGAGCTGCCAAGCGCCGCCAGCCGGTCCCGCGTCGTCTCGACCGTTTTGGCGAGGATGCTCTCCTTGAACCCGGGAAGCGTGGTCTGGATCAGCGCCACACGCTTGCTCTTGAAGGGGGCGATCCGCAGCAGGGCGCCGGAAGCCTGCGCGGCGGCAAGACAGGCGTCGAGCACTGTCCGCGGCACTGCGAAAGGAATGATCTTGAGCGTCGCCACCATCTGCTTGGGCTCGACCACCGCCGCCGGCGTCACCGTCGCCAGCGTGACGCGCTCGTCGATGGCGTTGAAGCGATCGATGGCGGCGCGGTCCAGCAACGTCAGGCCGTGGATCTCGGCGAAGAGGTTGCTGCGGCCGGTGAAGGCGGCCCCGACGGAGACACGCTCGCCGGCGATCGCCCGCGCGAGCTCGGCCGCCGCCTCGTTCTCGCCGACATCGCCCGCCTCCAGCCGCGCGGCGACGACGGTCTTGATGCCGGCGGCGGCGAGCGCCGCTGCATCGGCCGCGGTCAAGACTCGGCCTTTCTTGAGCATGCCCCGAGGCAGCTTCAGGGAATGGGCGAGGATCGCGCCTGCGCAGTCCGCGACCTCGACCTCGCCGAAGATCATGCGGCGGCGCGATCCCTGAGGTGCTCCGCGTGGAGCACCTGGGTTATCTCCGCCAGGACGGAGACGGCGATCTCCGCCGGCGAGATGGCGCCGATCGCCAGCCCGACCGGCCCGTGGATGCGCGCGATCTCCGTCTCGGCGAAGCCCGCTTTCTGCAGGCGATGGGTGCGCGCGGCGTGCGTCTTCCGGGACCCGAGCGCGCCGATATAGAAGGCGCTCGACTTGAGCGCCGCGGAGAGCGCGGGGTCGTCGATCTTGGGGTCGTGGGTCAGCGTCACGATGGCGGTGCGGCGGTCCGGCTTGAGCCGCGGCAAGGCCTCGTCCGGCCAGTCCGTCGACAGTGTCACACCGGGGAAACGCTCGTCGGTGGCAAAGGCGCTGCGCGGATCGATCACGGTGACGCCGTAGCCGGCGAGCGCCGCCATCCGGGCCAGCGGTTGGGCGATGTGGACGGCGCCCACCACGACGAGGCGGAGGGGCGGATTGAACACCTCGACGAAGACAGCGCCTGCCGGCGTGTCGATGGTGCCGTTGCGGTCATCGCTCAGGTTCAGCCGGACTGCCTTCAGCGCCGCTTCGTCGAGGGCGAGCTCACCCTCGGTGCGATCACCCTCGATGAAGGCCTGGCGCCCGGTCTTGAGATCGGTCGCCAATGCTGCCGGGCGGCCGTCGCGGCTCGCCGCCAGGGCACGATCGAGAAAGGCGCGCTTCATTCCAGCCGCTCCACGAAGACCTTGATCTTGCCGCCGCAGGCGAGGCCGACTTCCCAGGCCTGCTCGTTGGTGACGCCGAAATCGAGGAGCCGCGGCTTGCCATCGGCGATCGCCGCCAGCGCCTCGCCAATCACCGCGCCCTCGACGCAGCCGCCGGAGACGGAGCCCACGAACTTGCCGTCCTCATCGACCGCGAGCTTGGCGCCGACCGGCCGCGGCGAGGAGCCCCAGGTGGTGACCACGGTGGCAAGCGCCACGCCCTTGCCCTCGTCCTTCCAGTGCGCCGCCTGCTGCAGAATGTCCTCGGTATCGCTCATGCTGCCTCACCTCTCTCTCGCCAGGCTGCCGCCGCCTCCAGCCGCCGCTGCGGCGGCTGGCTCAGGACCTTGACCAGCTCGGCCAGGCTTTCGAGATTATGCACCGGGCGGAACTCGTCAACGTGCGGCAGAAGTGCCCTCATCCCCAATGATTTGGGGGCGAAGCCCGCGTAACGCAACAGGGGATTGAGCCAGATCAGCCGCCGGCACGACCGGTGCAGCCGGTCCATCTCGCGGCCGATGCCGACGCCGGCGTCGCGGTCGAGCCCGTCGGTGATCAGGATCACTACGGCGCCTTGCGCCAGCACCCGCCGCGACCATCGGCGATTGAATTCCGCCAGGCATTCGCCGATGCGGGTGCCGCCGGACCAGTCGTCGACGGCACCGGCGATGCGGTCGAGAGCGAGGTCGATGTCCTTGTGGCGCAGGTAGCGGGTGACATTGGTGAGGCGCGTCCCGAACAGGAAGGTGTAGACGCGGTCGCGGTCATTGGTGATCGCGTGCATGAAGTGGAGGAAGAGCCGGCTGTAGCGGCTCATCGAGCCGGAGATGTCGCAGAGGATGACGAGCGGCGGTGGGCGGGTGCGCCGGCTCTTGCGCTTCAAGGCGAGGAGCCCGCCGGAGCGCAGCGTCGCGCGCAATGTCGCCCGCATGTCGGCGCGGGCGCCGCGAGGGTCGGCCTGGAAGCGTCGGGTGGGCATGTCCATCAGCGGCAGCGTCATTGCCTGGATGAGGCGCTTGGCGCGGCTCACTTCCTCCGCCGACATCTGCTCGAAATCCATCTTCTGCAGGATCTCGCGATCGGAGAACGTCATCGCAGCGTCGAGCTCGACCTCGTTCTCGCGCGTCTGGTCCTCGGGAGATTCCCCCTGGCCGGGATGCAGCGCCTCGGCGAGACGCCGGCTGAGCTCCTCGCCGCGCGGCGCGTCCGGCGAGCGCATCTCCGGCAGCAGCAGCCCCATCATCTTCTCGAGGAGTCGCGGATTGCGCCAGAAGATGTGGAAGGCCTGGTCGAAGAGGTCGCGCTGATCGCGGCGGTTCACGAAGACGGCGTGCAGCGCCCAATAGAAGTCGCCGCGATTGCCGAGGCCGACGGCGCGCACGGCGTCGACGGCGGCGAGCACCTTGCCGGGCCCCACCGGCAATCCTGCCGCCCGCAGCGCCCGCGCGAAATACATGAGGTTGGCGAGCAGCCTGCCGCGGCCGGGATGAGAGGGCGAGGAGATCGCCGCGGCGCTCATTGGGCGGCGGCGATCTCCGCGCGCACCTGATCCAAGAGCTTCGTCGCCTCGCTGCCCTGGATCTTGGAGATGTCGTCCTGGTACTTGAGCAGCACGCCCAGCGTGTCGTTGATCGCTTCCGGCGTCAGCGCCAGCACGTCGAGCTGAGTGAGCGCCTGCGCCCAGTCAATGGTCTCGGCGACGCCGGGCAGTTTGAACAGGTCCGTCGCTCGCAGCTTCTGCACGAAGGCCACCACCTCGCGCGAGAGCGCCTCGGCGGCGCCCGGCGCCTTGATGCGCAGGATCTCGAGCTCGCGCTCGGCGGTCGGATAGTCGACCCAGTAGTAGAAGCAGCGACGCTTCAGCGCGTCGTGGATTTCGCGGGTGCGGTTCGAGGTCATCACCACGATCGGCGGCTCTTTCGCCTTGATGGTGCCGATCTCGGGAATGGTGATCTGGAAGTCGGAGAGCGCCTCGAGGAGATAAGCCTCGAAGGGCTCGTCGGTGCGGTCGAGCTCGTCGATCAGCAGCACCGGCGGGCCGGCAATGTCGGGCTCCAGCGCCTGCAGCAGCGGCCGCTTGATCAGGAAGCGGTCGGAAAAGATCTCCTCCTCGACGGTGTCGCGGCCCTCGCTTCCGGCCTCTGCGAGACGGATCTCGATCATCTGGCGGGGGTAGTTCCACTCATAGACCGCCGAGGCGACGTCGAGGCCTTCATAGCACTGGAGGCGGATGAGCCGACGTCCGAGCGTCTCCGCCAGCACCTTGGCGATCTCGGTCTTGCCGACGCCGGCCTCGCCTTCGAGGAAGAGCGGACGGTGCAGCGAGAGGGCGAGATAGACGGCGGTGGCGAGGCTGCGATCGGCGACGTAGCGGCCGCGGCTCAAGAGGGCGAGGGTGTCGTCGACCGAAGCGGGAAGGGAAGCCATGGGAGAGCGTGCTCGACAGTTGACTGAGTATTGATCCGTGTTCCAGCAAAGCAAAGCCCCCTCGCCCGGCTGCCCAGCATCAGGGCAGGGGCGAGGGGGCTGATGAGGAACCGCGCTACCTCACTTGGCCGCCGCCACCGCGCGCTTCGCCATCACGGTCACGAGATGGGCGCGATAATCGGCGCTCGCATGGATGTCGGAATTGAGGCCGGAGGCCGGCTGCTTGATGCTGGCGACCGCATCCGGGACGAAGGACTTGCCGAGCGCCGCCTCCATTTCCTTCTGACGGAACACCACCGGACCGGCACCGGTGACGGCGACGCGGACGCCCGCCGGTCCCTTGGCGACGAAGACGCCAACCACGGCGTAGCGCGAGGCCGGGTTCGGGAACTTCTGGTAGGCGGCCTTCTCCGGGATCGGGAACTGCACCGCGGTCACGATCTCGCCGGGCTCGAGCGCGGTCTCGAACATTCCCTTAAAGAAATCGTCAGCCGCGATCTTGCGCTTGTTGGTGACGACCGTCGCACCGAGCGCCATCACAGCGGAAGGATAGTCCGCGGCGGGATCGTTATTGGCGATCGACCCGCCGATGGTGCCGCGGTTGCGCACGGCAGGGTCGCCGATGCCGTCGGCGAGCGCCGCCAGCGCCGGGATCGCGCCTTTCACCACGTCGGAGGACGCGACGTCCGCGTGCTTGGTCATCGCACCGACGACGATCGTATTGCCCTCCTTCTTGATCCCCTTGAGCTCGGCGATGCGGCCCAAGTCGACGAGATCGGAGGGGCGGGCAAGGCGCTGCTTCAAGGTCGGGATCAGCGTCATGCCGCCGGCGACCAGCTTGCCTTCCTCGGCTCCCGAGACCGTCTTCGCCGCATCGGCGACGCTGGACGGGCGATGGTAATTGAAGTTGTACATGGCTTCTGTCTCTCCCTATCTCGATTGCCCGCTCAGGCGGCCTGCCGGGGGCTCTGACTCTGGATCGCGCGCCAGACGCGCTCGGGCGTTGCCGGCATCGAGAGATCGGTGATGCCGAGCGGCGACAGCGCATTGATCACCGCGTTCATCACCGCCGCCGGCGCGCCGATGGCCCCCGCCTCGCCGCAGCCTTTGACGCCCAGCGGATTGTGGGTGCAGAGCGTCGTGTGGGTCGCGACCTGGAAGGACGGCATGTTGTCCGCCCGTGGCATGCAGTAGTCCATGTAGGAGCCGGTCAGCAGCTGGCCGCTCGAGTCATAGACCGCATTCTCGTAGAGCGCCTGGCCGATGCCCTGGCCGAGTCCGCCATGGACCTGGCCTTCGACGATGAGCGGATTGATGATCCGCCCGAAATCGTCCGCCGCCGTGAAGTTGACGACCTCGACGATGCCGGTATCCCGATCCACCTCGACTTCGGCGATGTGGGCGCCGGAGGGGAAGGTGAAGTTCTTGGGATCATAGAAGGCGGTCTCGTCGAGGCCGGGCTCCACGGTCTCGATCGGGTAGTTGTGCGGCACATAGGCCGCAAACGCGATCTCGCCGAAAGCCTTCGAGCGGTCGGTGCCGGCGACCGTGTACTTGCCGTCCTTGAACTCGATGTCGACTTCAGACGCTTCCAGCAGATGGGCGGCGATCTTCTTGCCCTTGTTCACCACCTTCTCGATCGCCTTCACCAGGGCGGAGCCGCCGACCGCCAGCGAGCGCGAGCCGTAGGTGCCCATGCCGAAGGGGATCTTGCTGGTGTCGCCGTGCACCACCTCAATGGAAGCGAGCGGCACGCCGAGCTTGTCCGCGACCACCTGAGCGAAGGTGGTCTCGTGGCCTTGTCCATGGCTGTGGGTGCCGGTGAACACGGTGACGCTTCCCGTCGGATGGACGCGGACCTCCGCGCATTCGTAGAGGCCGGCACGAGCGCCCAAGGCACCCGCCACCGCCGAGGGCGCGATGCCGCAGGCTTCGATGTAGGTGGCGATGCCGATGCCGCGCAGCTTGCCGCGTTTTGCCGCCTCTTCCCGGCGCTTGCCGAAGCCGGCGTAGTCGGCGGCCTTCTGCGCCATCTCCAGAGTGCTGAAATAGTCGCCGCTGTCATACTGCAGCGCCACCGGCGTCTGGTAGGGATAGGCATCCTTGGGGACGAAGTTGCGCTTGCGCAGCTCCGCCGGATCCATCTTCATCTCGCGCGCCGCCGTCTCGACGATGCGCTCCACGACGAAGGTCGCTTCCGGCCGCCCGGCGCCGCGATAGGCGTCGACCGGCACAGTGTTGGTGAAAACCGCCTTCACCTCGCAGTAGATCGCCGGCGTCGTGTAGGTGCCGGCGAGCAGCGTCGCGTAGAGGTAGGTCGGGATCGCCGGCGCGAAGGTGGAGAGATAGCCGCCGAGATTGGCGACGGTCGACACCTTGAGCGCCAGGAACTTGCCGTCCTTGTCGAGGGCGAGCTCGGCATGGGTGACATGGTCGCGGCCTTGCGCGTCGGAAATGAAGCTCTCCGAGCGCTCCGCCGTCCACTTCACGGGCTTGCCGACCTTCGCCGAGGCCCAGGTGACGATCGCTTCCTCGGCATAGTGATAGATCTTCGAGCCGAAACCGCCGCCCACGTCCGGCGCCACCACCTTGAGCTTGTGCTCGGGGAGGTGCAGCACGAAGGCGCCCATCAGCAGCCGGATCACGTGCGGGTTCTGGCTGGTGGTGTAGAGCGTGTACTCGCCGGTGCCGCGATCGTACTCGCCGATCGCCGCGCGCGGCTCCATCGCGTTGGGCACCAGGCGATTGTTGACGATGTCGATGCGCGTGACGTGGGCCGCCTTCTTGAAGGCCGCCTCGGTCGCGTCCTTCTCGCCGATGTGCCAGTCGAAGCAGAGATTGCCCTTGGCGGCGTCCCAGATCTGCGGCTTGCCGGCCTTGATCGCGTCGCTCGCCTCGATCACCGCGGGGAGCGGTTTGTAGTCGACATTGATGAGCTCGGCCGCATCCTTCGCCTGGTTGCGGGTTTCCGCGATCACGACGGCGACCGGGTCGCCGACATGACGGACGCGGCCCTGCGCCAGCACGGGATGCGGCGGCTCGGCCATCGGCGAGCCGTCTTTGTTCTTGACACCCCAGCCACAGGGCAGGCCGCCCACATTGTCGGCGGCGAGATCGGCGCCGGTGAAGATCGCCACCACGCCCGGTGCCTGCTTCGCCTGGGCGAGGTCGATCTTGCCGAGCTCCGCATGGGCATGCGGGCTGCGCAGCAGATAGGCGTGCAGCTGGCCCGGCCGGTTGATGTCGTCGGTGTAGTTGCCGCGCCCCGTCAGGAAGCGCAGGTCCTCGGTGCGCCGGACCGGCGCGCCGATGCCGTCGGCGCTCATGTCTTCCCCCCTTGCATCGCGGTTGCGCCCGCTTTGATCGCCTTGACGATGTTGTGATAGCCAGTGCAGCGGCAGATGTTGCCCTCAAGCCACTCGCGGATCTGATGCTCGCTCGGATTTTTGACCTTGTTGGCGAGATCGACCGCGCTCATCACCATGCCCGGGGTACAGAAGCCGCACTGCAGACCGTGATGCTCGCGGAACGCCGCCTGCATCGGATGCAGCTCGTTGCCGTTGGCGAGCCCCTCGATGGTCGTCACCTTGGCGCCGTCCGCCTGCACCGCCAGCATGGTGCAGCTCTTCACCGAGTTGCCGTCCACATGGACGACGCAGGCGCCGCATTGACTGGTGTCGCAGCCGACATGGGTGCCGGTGAGGCCGAGCTGCTCGCGCAGGAATTGGACCAGCAGCGTCCGCGGCTCGACCGTGCCCGACACCGGCTTGCCGTTCACCGTCATGCTAACGGTGTTCGTCATTGTTTCTCTCCCAGAGATTAGAGGGGCCCCTTACGCGGGGGTCTCCGGCGCCGTACCAGCCAGCGTCGAGACAACACGATAGCGAGTTTCTTGCGCCCGGGCCGGCGGGTCAAGCTACTCGGCAGGGGGAAGTCTCACACTCGATTGAGTTTCAATCGCTTGCGTCCGGTCGCGCGGCGGTGCTCTATGGCATCGGGTGATGCGATGAAGCCTCCGCTCGCGCTTTTGATCCTGGTGGCCCTGGCGGCCGCGGCGGCGCCGGCCTCGGCCGCCTGCGACCGGCGGGACCATGAGCCGGTCGAACTCACGGGTCCGGTGGACGGCGCCTGGCGCGACCGCGCGGGCAATGCCGTCTATATTCTCGACGCGGGCGACCCCAGCTGCACCACCGACGGCTACGAGGCTTATGTGGAAGATCCCAGCGGACAACTTGCGTGCGCGGTCGGGCGGCGCCTCACCGTCGAGGGTCATTTCGAGCCGGTGACCTATGACTACACCGGCTCCGGCTATTTCATCCGCGCGGAGCGCGTGATCTGCCGCTAGCGCGGCCCGCTCAGCCCCGGGTGTAGAGATAGAGCAGCAGCAGGACGACCGCGGTGAGGATTGCGACCCAGATCGCCGGCGACACGCGCTTGCCGGCGGCGGGCGTCGGCGCAAGTTGCGGGGCGGCCGGCGGCGGGACCGGGGTCGGGCCCGTTGCCGCCGCCGCGGCGGCGGGCGCCGGAGCGGCTGCGGCGACCGCGGCCTGGAAGCGGGTGAAGAACTCGTCCGCCATCTTGCGGGCGGTGGCATCGATGAGGCGCGAGCCAATCTGCGCCAGCTTGCCGCCGACTTGGGCCTGGACGGTGTAAGAGAGCAGGGTGCCGCCCGCATCTTCCTTGAGCGCCACCTTGGCGCCGCCCTTGGCGAAGCCGGCAACGCCGCCCTGGCCTTCGCCGCTGATGGTGTAGCCGTTCGGCGGATCGAGGTCGGAGAGCGTCACCTTGCCCGAGAAGCGCGCACTCACCGGCCCCACCCTGGCGGCGACCTTCGCCGTCATCTCGGTATCGGACTGCTTCACGATCTCCTCGCAGCCGGGGATCGACTGCTTCAGCACCTCGGGATCGTTGAGCGCCTTCCACACGACGTCACGGGGGGCGGCAAGGCGGAACTCGCCGGTCATATCCATCGGGAGCGCTCCTGGAATGCTCTGTGCGGACAGGGATTTGAGGCGAAGCTAGCGCGACCCGAGGGGCGCGACAAGCCTGGCAAGGGGATTGATCTCGTGCGCCGGATGCAAGCCTCGCCGCCGCCCGAAGCGCTTATGCTCGCCACAACGAAGAGGAGGGGGCATGAGCTTCGACTTCAAGGGAAAGCGGGTGGTGGTTACAGGCGGCAGCCGCGGCATCGGCCGCTCCATCGCGCTCGCATTCGCTGCCGCCGGTGCCGGCGTCTCGATCTGCGCCCGCGGGGCGCAGGCGTTGGCGGCGACCAAGGCGGAGATCGCGGCCCACGGCGGCATCGCCCATGCAGCGGCCTGCGATCTCGCGGACGGACAGGCCGTCACGCGCTATGTCGGCGAGGCGGCGAGTGCGCTCGGTGGCATCGACGTCCTCGTCAACAATGCGTCCGGCTTCGGCGCAAGCGACGACGAGACCGGCTGGGCGGCGAGCCTGGCGGTGGATGTGATGGCGACCGTGCGCGCTTCCCAGGCGGCGCAGCCCTATCTGGAGCTGGATGGCGGCGGCTCCATCGTCAACGTCTCCTCGATCTCGGCCTATCGACCCTCCGTGCGCACCACGCCCTATGGCGCGGTGAAGGCGGCGCTGGTGCAGTACACCGCGACGCAAGCCGCCGCGCTGGCGCGCAAGGGGATCCGGGTCAACGGCGTGGCGCCGGGCTCGATCGAGTTTCCCGGCGGCAGCTGGGAGCGGCGCCGGACCGAGAACCCGACGCTCTATAACCGCGTCCTCTCCAGCATTCCCTTCGGCCGTCTCGGCACGCCTGCGGAGGTGGCCGATGTCGTGCTGTTCCTCGCCTCGCCGCACGCCAACTGGATCACCGGCCAGACGATCATTGTCGACGGCGGTCAGCTGCTCGGGAGCTGAGACTAATTCCCCAGCGCCTGGTCGAGATCATCGATCAGGTCCTGCGCGTCCTCGATGCCGACGGACAAGCGGAGCAGATCGGTCGGGGCAGGGGTGCCGGCGCCCTCGATCGAGGCACGATGCTCGACCAGGCTCTCGACGCCGCCCAGCGAGGTTGCGCGCTTCCACAGCTTGACCCTTGCCGCGGCGCTAACCGCCGCCATCTCGCCGCGCGCCACACGAATGCTGAGCATGCCGCCGAAGCCGCCCTTCATCTGCCGCGCCGCCACCGCATGGCCGGGATGGCTCGCAAGGCCGGGATAGAGCACGCCGGCGATGCGGGGATCGTCTGCGAAATGCTCGGCAATGCGCTGGGCCGATTGCGAGGCGCGCTCGACGCGAAGCGGCAGGGTGCGCATGCCACGCAGCAGCAGCCATGCTTCCATCGGGCCGAGGATCCCGCCATTCGCCGTCCTGACATCGGTGATCCGCTGCCAGAATTCATCCGTCTTCGCCGTTACCAGCGCGCCCGCGAGCACGTCCGTATGCCCGTTCAGGTATTTGGTCGCGGCGTGCATCACGATGTCGGCACCGAGCGCGATCGGCTGTGTCAGGATTCCGGCGCCCACCGTGCTGTCGACGGCGACGCGGGCGCCGGCCTGGTGCGCGATCTCGGCGGCGGCGGCGATGTCGGTCACGATCCAGGTCGGGTTGGCCGGTGTCTCGAGCCACAGCAACTTGGTCTTGCCGGGTCGCACTGCCGCCCTGATGGCGTCGATACTGCCGCCGTCCACCAGCTCGACATCGAGGCCCCAGCTGCGGGCGAAGCCGGTCAGCCACTTGCGGAGCGCCCAATACATCACCTGCGGCACCACCACATGGTCGCCGGGCATCAGCGCCAGAAAGACAGCCGTCGCCGCCGCCATGCCGGAGGAGAACAGCATCGCTCCCGAGCCGCCCTCGAGCTGCGTCAGCAGCGCCTCCGGCTGCGCGAAGGTCGGATTGTTCGGCCGCGCGTAGACGAGGCCGCTGCGATACTGGTTGTCGGGATCGCGGATGAAGGTGGTGCTGAAATGGACGGGGGGGATCAGTGCCTTGGTCGCCTCGTCGATCCAGCCCAGCCCCTGCGCCGCGAGGGTCGCCGGCTGCCAGCGATCGGTCTTGCTCATGGCTTCTTTCTCCTTCTCAGCGGCGCACCAGCGCCACCAGGTAGACGCAAGGATCGCCTTCCCGATTGTGAAACTCGCAGTCGGCCGGCGGTCCCAGCTCCAGGCAATCGCCCGCCTCGAGCCAATGCTCGATCTCGCCTTCGGTGAAGGTCAGGGTGCCCGAGATCACCCAGATCTGCTGGCGGAGGAAGGCGAAGGCGGCGGCGGGATAGGCAACGCGGCCGCCCGCCGGCAGCTCGATCCGCACCAGCTCCAGCGGACCGCCGGTCGCGGGCGAGAGCGTACGGCGCAGATAGCCGGTCTTCGGGTCCTGCCAGAGCGGCTGCTGCCTCGCGCGCAGCAGCCGGCTGCCGTCGCTGCCTTCGGCGCGCGCCAGGAGCGTCGAGAGGGTGAGGCCGAAGGCGCCGGAAAGCCGACCCAGCAGCGCTGCCGTCGGGCTCGCCTCCGCCCGCTCGACCTTGCTGATCATTGCTCGCGAGACGCCGGAGCGTTCCGCCAGCTCCGCCACCGTCCAGCCCCGGGTCTCGCGCTCGGCCCTGAGCCGCCGGGAGAGCTGATCGGTCGGATCGTTGATCATAATAGACGAACTGTAACTATAAGAGACGACTCTGTCCAGGTGGATCCGCCCTCGCCGAGGGTTCGGAGCCGTCGCGCCGCTCAGCCGAACGGCTTTACGTCGACCGGCAGGATCTTGGCGAAGGAGTTTGCTTCCAGCACGCGAATCTCGGTGCCGTCGCCGTCGACGCCGAGCGCGGCGAGTGGGATGCGGAGATCGATGAACCGATCGTGCACGCCCATGAGGTCGTTGTAGGCGCCGGGCTCGCTGTCGAAGAGCCACTCGTCGCGGGCGTTCTGCACCAGGAAGGAATAGGCGAGGAAGTAGTGCTGTGCGGTTGCCTTGCCGCTGGCGTCGAAATTCGCGTGACTGCCGATGTTGATGCCGACGATCAAATCGAAGCGGGTTCTGGTCTCGGTCTGCCCCTTGGTCTCGGTGACCTCGATGCGCATGACCGGTACGCCCGAGGAGATGCCAGGGCGCATCCCCCTTGAGGCCTCGGCTTCGGCGATCTCGGTCTTCGGCGCCGGCAGCGGTGCGCTTGCCTCGAAGCGGAGATAGAGGAAGCGCGCATCGCGGGTTGCCTGCAGCTTCCAGTCGATCTGCCCCGAGGAGAACGCCTTCGTGTTGAGATCGGCGTGGGACACCTTCTGCCAGGGCGACCCCGCGCGGCCGAACGCGCCCGGTTCCGGCGGGAAATAGGCATGGATGGCTGGCGCATAGGGCGGCCGGTCGGCAATGGCGGTGTCAGCGATCTTCCAGCTGCCGTCCTCCCGCACGTAGCGCAGCAGGTAGGAGGTGACGTGGTCGGGGCTCAGCAGGTCCTGGAAGCTGCCGATGACGAAGCCCTGATCGCCGCGTGCCGCCACGGCCACCGGCTCGAGCCGCAGCGAGGGTCGCCGAGGAATGCGGCCCTGGAGAACGGATTCCATCTGCGCGCGGCTCTTGCGGTCGAGGAGGCTCAGGTAGAGCCCGGCATCACCTTCTTGGAGCGCCGTCTCCACCTGCTTGAGGGCAGCTGCGAGCTCTGATTGAGCACGCATGTCGGCGGTAGCCGGAGCACCCGATCTCATCACCAGGACGCCAACGGCGCCGCAGGCGATGGTAAGAATCGCGATGATGATGGCAACCCACTGCTTGGCGGTCATGGGCGGGCCCTGGCGCTGGCAAGGAATTCCGATTGAGCGCCCGCGATCGTTATAAACGCGTAAATCCCCTGCGCGACATCGCGGGGCACTTCGATTGACCCCCGCCGCGCGCCGCGGCAGGCTCCGCCCATGCAGCCTCTCCTCATCGGCAGCGAGATCTATCGCCGGTCCACCTATGGCGGCCGGCATCCGCTGGCGATCCCGCGCGTGTCGCTGATGCTCGATCTCGTGCGGGCGCTGGGCTGGGTGGAGGAGGATGCCTATGTCGATGCGCCGCGCGCGACGCCGGCCGAACTCGCGCGGTTTCACGATCCCGGCTATATCGCTGCCGTCCAGCGCGCGGAGGCGGAGCAGCGCGTCGATCCCGAGACGAGCCTCCGCCATCATATCGGCCGCAGCGGCAATCCGATCTATGGCGAGGTGTTCCGCCGGCCGGCGACGTCCTGCGGCGCCACCCTCAAAGCGGTGGAGTTGCTGCTCGGCGGCGCCAAGGCGCCCTCGGTGATCTACAGCCCGGCCGGCGGCACCCATCACGGGCGCCGCGATCGTGCCGCTGGCTTCTGCTACTTCAACGATCCAGTGCTCGGCATCCTGCGCCTGCTCGACCGCGGCGTCACCCGCGTGCTCTATATCGATCTCGACGCCCATCACGGCGACGGCGTTGAGGATGCATTCATCGACGAGCCGCGCGTTCTCACGGTCTCGATCCATGAGCGCGGACGCTGGCCCTACAGCGGCCGCGTCGAGGATCAGCGAGCGAACGCCCGCAACCTGCCGGTGCCCGCAGGCTTCAACGACAACGAGCTCGATTTTCTCCTCGAGGAGGTCGTGCTGCCGCTCGGCGAGCGCTTCGCGCCGGAAGCGCTGGTGATCCAGGGCGGTGCCGACGGCCTCGCCGACGATCCCATGAGCAAGCTCGCCCTCTCAAACGGTGCGCTCTGGCGGGCCGTGGCGCGGCTCCGCTCGCTGGCGCCCCGCGTCCTGGTGCTGGGTGGTGGCGGCTACAATCCCTGGTCCGTGGCGCGCTGCTGGGCCGGTGTCTGGGCGATGCTTGGTGGGCGCTCGATCCCCGAGCGCCTGCCGGAGCCGGCCGAGCGGCTCCTCCGTGCCGTGGAGTGGCGGCACAGCCTGGCGCGGCAAGCGCCGGAGCGCTGGTTCACCACTCTTGCCGATCCCGCCAATGCGGGCTATGTGCGGCCCGAGCTGCGGGAGATCGCGGCGGCTGCGTTGAGGGGCGCAACGGCAGAGCCGGCTCTCGCGGCGTCATGAATCGTACCTGAGGAAGATCGATGAGCGCCCGATTTCTTGCCGACCGGATTTCCCGCCGCGTCCTGGCGGCGGTGCTGCTGCTGGCGCTCACCGGCCTCGCCTCGCCCGCCCGCGCGGATCTCGCCACCTTCGCCAAGTCGAAGGTGGTGGTGGAGACCGCCAGCGGCAAATACCCGTTCAACGTCGAGCTCGCGTTGAGCCAGCCGCAGATGATGCAGGGGCTGATGTACCGCCAGAGCCTGGCGCCGGATGCCGGCATGCTGTTCGACTATGGCGCGCCGCAGCCGGTGGCGTTCTGGATGAAGAACACGCTGATCCCGCTCGACATGATCTTCATCGGCGCCGACGGCAAGGTGGTCGACTTCCACGAGCGGGCGGTACCGCTCTCCCTCGACACCATCGAATCGAAGGTGCCGGCGCGCGCGGTGCTGGAAGTGAACGGCGGCACCATCGCACGGATCGGCCTCAAGGTCGGCGACACCGTGCACCACGCCTTCTTCGGCAACGCCCTGGCTCCCTAATAGCGTAAAATTATTGTTATCGCTCAGGGGCCTTGCCCGATCGCGTCGGGGTTGCCTCTGCAGGCGAAGCCCGATACAACCGGGCTCCATCGGGCGGTCCGGGGCGTGGCTCAGCCTGGTAGAGCGCCTGCTTTGGGAGCAGGATGTCGGAGGTTCAAATCCTCTCGCCCCGACCAGCCTGGAGCGGTGGCGAGATGGGAGTCACTATGGCACGAGCGCGCATTTACCGGCCGGCGAAGACGGCGATGCAGTCCGGACTGGCGAAGACCGGCAAGTGGCTGCTCGAATACGAGCCGGCGACCCCGCGCGAGCCCGACCCGCTGATGGGCTGGGCGAGTGCCGGCGACACCCTCAACGAAGTGCGCCTGCGCTTCGCGACGCTCGAGGAGGCGGTCGCCTTCGCCAAGAAGCACGCGCTCGACTACGTCGTGATCGAGCCCCAGGAACGCGTGATCAAGCCGAAGAGCTACGCCGATAATTTCAGATACGACCGCCCGAGCTGATCCGGCGGCGGCTTTCCTCTTTTCAAGACTTTTCCGCCGACCGGCACCGCTGCTGGCCGGAGTGGAAGCCCGTTGGTAGAGTTAGTCTCGGGGCGCCCTTAGCTCAGATGGATAGAGCAGCCGCCTTCTAAGCGGCAGGTCGTGGGTTCGAATCCCGCAGGGCGCGCCAAATCCGGCAGTCTCATCGATCAGGTGATGCAGTCTTTCTGATCTTGTTACCGGTATCTCTGCCGGGCGAATGCCAGCTATTCCGGCGTTTTGCCGAGCTCGTCCATCATGGGGACGATCATCGAGCGCGACATCAGCTGCAGACAGCCGAGGCGGCCGGTGTTGCGACAGCTGACCGCGACGCTCATGTCGAGCATGAGAAGGAGGGGCAGCAGTGCCAGGCCGGTGCATAATAGCACCGCAGAGGCGCCGTCGCGTAGCCGTGCGACCGCGCTGCGTGGCTGGAAAGGATCGCGACGGCGGGAGGTGAACATGGTGACCTGCTCAGCCTGCGAAGACGGTGAAGAACGAGGCGCCCAGCACGAGGAGCGCGGCCCAAGCGCTGGCGACGTCGCCGCTCGAGGCGCGGCTCGCCCGGCGCTCCAGGGGGCCATAGATGCCGTCATAGAAAGTCGCGCTCGCGGCCTCCATCTTCCGGTGCAGTCTGCGCGTGAGCATTTCGATCTCCCCTTTCCCCGGCGGATACCCTTGGCGTCCACCCACGACATAAGCTAGACACTCTTTGACCGCGCGGAAGTGACGGTAATCACAGGATTTCCTGTGATTTGGATCACATGGAAAGTGGCCGAGCCTCGGCTATCTCAGCGAATGGGACCCTCAAGAACGCGGACGTTGCCGCGCGACAAATTCGCATGGCAGCGTTAAAAAATCAGGTGGCTGGGGCGATCTTCGCGCTCATTTCCAAGAGTCCCACCCGGCGCCAATTTTCGGGCGGTCCATGTTCGGACGGCCCAGTGCGAGGTTTAGCATGGCCCGTTATTCGCCCGAAACTCTCCGCAGCCTGCTGGAGCGACACGCGCTGTTCCGCGACGCATCCGCGCGCCTGCTGGACGGGCTGGTGAAATTCGCCACCGTCCGGCACTTCAACGCCAACGAGGAGATCTTCTCCAAAGGTGATCCCGGCAACGGCCTCTATGGCGTGCTCGCCGGGCGCGTCTCCATCTACACGGTCTCGCACGAGGGCGAGGAGGTTTTCCTCAACATCCTCGAGCCCGGTGAAATCTTCGGCGAGATCGCGCTGCTGGACGGCGGCATGCGCACGGCGAGCGCCGGCGCCATGGAGGCGGTCGATCTCCTGCACATCCACCGCGATCACTTCATGCCGTTCCTGCGCGACAATCCCGAGCTCGGCCTGTCGATGCTGCCGGTGCTCTGCGAGCGGATCCGCATGAACGTCGAGTTCATCGAGGACGCGGTCTTCCTGCATCTGTCGGCGCGGCTCGCCAAGCGGCTGCTGAGTCTCGCCGAGGTGCATGGGCGGCGGGAGGCGCGTGGCGTGCGCATCGGATTCAAGCTGTCGCAGCAGGATCTCGCGCACATGGTGGGGGCGACGCGTGAGCGCGTGAACCGCGAGCTCAGCCTCTGGCGGGAGCATGGCGTCATCAGCATCGACGACGGCATGATCCTGCTCTGCAAGGCGGATCGACTGAAGGAGATGGTGGAGGAGGTCTCCGCGTGACCCGGCGATCCGCCGACGCCGCGGCGGATCGTTCATTCGACCCGAGGGATCAGCTCAATTGACGATGTGCCACTTGCCGTCGGCTTCGAGGCAGGCGCGGCCGTGGAAGGGCTGGCCGGTGCCGTCGACCGTCGCATTGCCGTTGTAGTCGCGGCAGTTGGTGCTGGGGGACGGTGCCGCCTGCGCTGCAGGCGCGTAGGCCGGGGCAGGTGCCGGCGGCGCATAGGCGGCCGGCGGATAATAGTAGTCCGGCGGATAGTAGTAGGCGGGATAATAGGGCGGGTAATAGTAGTCGGGCCCGTAGTAGTAGGGCCAGCCGAAGCCGCCGATACCCACGCCGACGAAGACGTGGCCGCCGCCATGCCATCCGCCGCCGTGCCACCCACCAC
Organism: Allostellaceae bacterium; assembly: GCA_035507155.1. Lineage (GTDB taxonomy): Bacteria > Pseudomonadota > Alphaproteobacteria > ATCC43930 > CGMCC-115725 > DASZHJ01. The sequence goes on along the minus strand of DATJOK010000174.1, from coordinate 45,212 downwards.
CGTGCCACCCGCCGCCGCCGCCATGCCAGCCGTCCGCATGGGCCGCTGCCGGCAATCCAAGCGCGAGCGCGCAAGCCAGAGCCGCTATCAGCCTCATTCTCGCCATGATCCGACCTTTGCGCTGATCCCTGGTTCCATCGCTAGATATGGCGACTGGACGGGAATCCACAAGCGTTTGAAGAACGGGCAGCGCCGGCCCCTTATTCCCGCCCCACAGGCTCCTGCGACTCAGGGCAGGAGATGGGTAAGCGACGGAAAGGCAACGGTCAACGCGAGAACGAGGAGCTGAACGCCGAGGAAGGGCAGCAGGCTCCGCGCCAGCGCCGCGGTCGGCACCGGCTGGACCATGGCAGTCCGCGCCATCATCACGGCGTAGCCGACCGGCGGGATCAGAAAGCTCGCCTGCAGTGCGAGCAGCGTCAGCACCGAAACCCAGACCGCGTCCGAGGCCCGCGTCAGCAGCGGCGGCATCACCAGCGGGACGATGACGAAGATGATCTCGAAGGCGTCGAGCACGAAGGCGCAGAGGCCGATCAGCAGCAGCACTGCGATCACTGCCGTGGCGCCGCCGCCAGGAAGGCCGCTGATCAGGGCCGCCAGCACGCGATCGGTCTCGAAGGCGCGGAACACCAGGGTGAAACTCGTCGCTGCCACCAGCAGCGCGAAGAGCGCGCCGGTCACCGCCATGGTGTCGCGGAGCGCCGCCGCCAGGATCTCGACGCGAAGCGTGCGCGTGAGGATGCCGAAGAGAACGAGGGCAACCGCGCCCGCAGCCGCAGCCTCGACGGCGTAGAGATAGCCGGCAGTTACACCGGCCAGCAGGCCGACGATGAAGACCACCGTCACGGCCGAGACGAGCCGCTCGCTGCCGGTCACCTTGGGGGGCTCGATAGCGCGTGCGTCGCGCCCGCCGATGCGCCAGCCAAGCAGGCAGCAGAAGGCGAGGAACAGCGCCGCCGGCACCAAGGCGCCGTGAAAGATGTCCTGGGTGTTGACCACCCGCGCAATCAGGCCGGTGGCGTTGATCGCCTCGGTATGGGCGCGCATCATCGCGTCCGCTAGCAGGATCAGCACCAGCGAGGGCGGCACCACGACACCGAGCGTGCTGGCGACACAGACCACCGCAAGGCTCTTCGCCGGCGGCACACCGCGCTGCAGCAGCCGCGGCTGCACGATCCGCGACAGCGTGGCGACGCTCGCGCCCACCGAGCCGTTCATCGGCGCCAGGATCGCGCCCAGCCCGAGCGCCGACAGCAGCGGCGCCGCCGCGCTGCGCCGGAGCATCGCGGTGCCGGTGCGGAACAGGACGTCGGCGAGCGGCAGCCGGTTGAGCAGCACGCCCATGAAGACATAGAGCGGCAGCGCCTGCAGGAGATCGTTCTCCAGCAAGCCGACGACGCGAAACGGCAGCGCGGTAAGCAGGTGATAGCCGAAGCTTCCGGTCGCGACGCCGATCGCGGCGAACAGCACTGCGACGCCGATCAGCGCCATGAAGGCGGGAAGGCCGGTGGCGATCAAGGTGAGCGCCACCAGGCCCAGCATCCAGAAGCCCGTGGTCTCCATGCCGGTCAGCGCGGCGCCGGCGGACGCGCCAGATCCAGCAGCGCCTGCAGCATCGCCAGCAGGGCCAGCAGCCAGGCGCTCACCTTGATCAGGAAATAGCCGGGGCTATAGGTCTCGGGGAATTGCTCGAGCTCGCGGACGGACTGCGAGACCATCGGCCAGCTCGCGAGCAGGAAGAACAGCGACCAGGGCAGCACGCAGCAGAGCGCGCCGGCGCGGGCGATCCCCGCGCGGAGCCGCGGGGAGTAGTGCCGCGCGATCGCATCGGCGGCAAGATGGGTCCCCTCCCGCGTCGCATAGGTGAGAGCAAAGCTGACGTAGAGCGCGAAGAGCCATTGCGCGAGATCGTTGGCGTCGGTCGCATAGGCGTGGACCAGATCGCGCAGCGGCCATTGCACGAAGAGCAACAGGCTTACCGGCAGCACCAGCCAGCGCCCGAACAGGATCACCGCGCCGAGTGCCCGATCAGCCGCATCCAGCCATTGTCTGGCTCGCCCCGCCATTGGCCCCCCGACGGCCGCTGTCTCTCCGCGGTGACAAGCCTTGCGCCGCCGCGGTCAGCGAGGCAAGGGGGCGGCCGCGAATTCCTCCTGGGAATCCGCGGTACCGGCTCAGGCGGCGCGGATCGTGTTGAGGAAGTGGTCGACCTCGGAGCGGAGCGCGGCCGCTTGCTTGGCGAGGCTGTCGGAGGCGGTGAGCACCTGGTTCGCGGTGCTGCCGGCCTGCTCCACCGCCTGGGTCACGCCGCCCATGTTCCTGGAGACCTCCTGGGTCCCGGTGGCGGCCTGCTGGACGTTGCGGGTGATCTCCTGGGTGGCGGCGGTCTGCTCCTCGACCGCGGCGGCGATCGAGGAGGAGATCTCGTTCACCTCGAGGATGGTCTTGGAGATGCCCTGGATGGCATCGACGGCGGAGTGGGTCTCGGCCTGGATGGCGGCGACCTGGGCGCGGATGTCGTCGGTCGCCTTGGCGGTCTGGTTGGCGAGCGACTTGACCTCGCTGGCGACCACGGCGAAGCCCTTGCCGGCCTCGCCGGCGCGTGCCGCCTCGATGGTGGCGTTGAGGGCCAGGAGGTTGGTCTGCGAGGCGATGTCGTTGATGAGAGCGACCACCTCGCCGATCCGCTGGGCGGACTCCGCGAGACCGGAGACGGTCTTGTTGGTGCGCTCGCCTTCCTCGGCGGCCTTCCTGGAGACGCTGGAGGCCTGGGTCACCTGGCGGCCGATCTCGGTGATGGAGGTGGAAAGCTCCTCCGACGCGGCGGCGACGGTCTGCACGTTGGCGGTGGCCTGGTTGGCGCCGCTGGCGGCGGCGAGCGACTGCTGGCGGCTGCCGTCGGCGGTGCTGGCCATGGAGCGGGCCATCTTCTGCATCTCCCCGGCGGCGCTGGAGACGCCGTCGACGATGCCGCGCACCTTGGCCTCGAAAGTGCCGGCGAGCTGCTGCATCGCCGCTTTCTTGTCCTGCTCGGCCTTCTTCTTGAGCTGGTCCTGCTCCTGCTGGAGATGGGCGACCTGCTGGGCGTTCTCGCGGAAGACCTCGACGGTGCGTCCCATCTCGCCGATCTCGTCGGCACGCTTGGCCTCGTCGATGGCGACGGTGAGATCGCCGGCGGCGAGCTTCTCCATCTTGCCCTTCAGGCTGCCAAGCGAGGAGGTGATGTTCCTGTTGACGACGAAAACGACACCGCCGGCGATCAGCATGAGGACAAGCACGGCGCCACCAAGGTTGAACAGCGCCTTGTGGAACTCGGCATCGATGTCGTCGGTGTAGACGCCGCTTGCGATGAAGGCGTTCCAGGGCCGAAAGCGCTTGAGGTAAGTGAGCTTCGGCAGCGGCTCGGTCTGACCGGGCTTGGGATAGTAGTAGGAGCTCGTGCCTTCGTCGGCGCTCTTCATCACCTCGATAAAGGACCCGGTGATGGACTTCCCGGTCTTGTCCTTGATGTCGAGGCGGTTGGTGCCTTCCTGCTTCGGATTGGCTGCATTCGCGATCGAAACGCCATCCATGTTGCTCATGAAGATGTAGTCGCTGTGGTTGTCGTACCACATGGAATGAGAGATGACGCGGAAGCGGTCGATCGCCTGCTCGCGCGTCATATGGCCGGCAACGACCTCATCCTCGAGGCTCTGCGCCACACCCGTTGCGGATTCCACGATTGCATGCAGCTTCGCGATACGCTCGTCGAACATGCTGCGATAGAGGATCGATGCAGCCATTGCGACCGTGATCACCAGCGCAACGGCGGAGACGCCGAGCACGATGACGAGCTTGGCTTTTATCTTAAGACGATTGAGGACGTTCATCCCGGCTTCCCCGAATTGAAACGGCCGACCCAAAGGGGTCGGCTGGAAATTCAGGGGTGACCGTAAGCATCGGAATATAAAACTTGGTAAAAATCAGCCGCCGCTCGCTATTCCGATGATCACCAGGGAAGAGGGCGGCGGCTGATATTTATACCCGACTTGCTAGCGCACTTGGCGGTGCTTCCGCGGCGCGATCAAGTCGCCTCAGACGGCTGCGCGGAAGCTCCCGCGTTCGCCATGCCGCCGGCTGCGCCGCTGCTGCTGATGCCGCTGCTGCTGGTGCTGCGGACGCGGCTGCTGACGATGCTGCTGCGGCTGGACCGGCTGCGGCCGCGGCCCGCGACTCGGAGTGGTGGCGGAAATCGCGAACGGATGATCCTCGACGACGGCGAGACGGCGGCCAATCAGCTTCTCGATGTCGCGGAGATAGGCTCGCTCGTCGCCGGCGCAGAAGGCGAGCGCAACGCCGCTGGCGCCGGCGCGCGCGGTGCGTCCGATGCGATGGACGTAGCTCTCCGCCACGTTGGGTAGCTCGTAATTTATGACGTGGGTCACGCCGTCGATGTCGATGCCGCGGGCAGCGATGTCGGTGGCGACCAGCACGCGGGCGCGGCCGGCGCGGAAGTTCTGCAGCGCCCGCTGGCGCGCTGTCTGCGACTTGTTGCCGTGGATCGCCTCCGCGACCACGCCGCTTTTCTCGAGCTGCTGGGTCACGCGGTTGGCGCCGTGCTTGGTGCGGGTGAACACGATGACCCGGGAGAGCGCGCCGTCCTTCAGCACCTCGGCGAGGAGCGAGCGCTTCTTGTCGGCGTCGACGTGATAGACGCGCTGGTCGATGAGCTCGACGGTGGTCGCCGCCGGGGTCACCTCGACCCGCGCCGGATCCCTGAGGATCTCGCCAGCAAGCCGGCCGATATCCTCGGGCATGGTGGCCGAGAAGAACAGCGACTGGCGCGCTTTCGGCAGCACCGTGACGATGCGGCGGACGTCGCGCACGAAGCCCATGTCGAGCATGCGGTCGGCCTCGTCGAGAACGAAGATCTCGATCGCGTCGAGCCGCACGTGGCGCTGGTTCATGAGATCGAGAAGCCGGCCCGGCGTCGCGATCAGGATATGGACGCCGCGGGCGAGCGCGTCGACCTGCGGCTGCTGGCCGACGCCGCCGAAGATCACGGTCTGCCGCAGGCCGAGGTGGCGACCATAGGCGCGGAAGCTCTCGCCGATCTGCGCGGCGAGCTCGCGGGTCGGCGTCAGGATGAGGGCGAGCGGCTGCCGCGGCTTCGGCGCTACCTGGCGCGCCGCGAGGCGCTGCAGGATGGGTAGTGCGAAAGCGGCGGTCTTGCCGGTGCCGGTCTGGGCGATGCCCAGGAGATCGCGCCCGGCGAGGAGTTGCGGAATGGCACGCGCCTGGATCGGCGTCGGCTTCTCATAATTCTCGGCCTTGAGAGCACGGCACAACGGCTCGGCGACGCCGAGATCGGAAAAGGAGGGATTCAAGGAAGACATCTTTCTGAACCGTGCCGCCGACATCGTTCCGATGCGGTCGTGCTACGGCATGGCCCGTCCCCCGCGCGCTGCCGGGGAGGGTAAGTTGCTGGCGATTTTCTCGGAATGCCGTGCTCCTCGGCTCATTGGCCGGAGCACATCGCGCGATCGCGAGAGATCGATGTACGGCGTTCAAATGGGGCAGATGGCGCCTGATGTCAAGCCCAAATCGCTGAATCCGCTGATTCTTTGACGCATGAGCGCATTATTGCGCCGTTGCCGGCGATGGGATAGCAGAGGAAATGACCTTGGCATCGGCGTCGATGCACCGCAGTTTCCGCCGGCGATCACTCCTGTCCCTGGCTCTCTGCGTGCTGGCAGCAGTGTGCTTTGCCGGCCGGGCGCGCGCTCAGGAAACACGCGCTGTCGATCTCCAGCTGGTGCTTGCGGTGGATGCGTCCGGCAGCGTCGATGCCTCCCGGTTCGAGCTGCAGAAGCGAGGCTACGCGGACGCCTTTGCCGATCCGCAGGTCATATCGGCCATCCGTGGAGGATCGCTGCAGGCGATCGCGGTCACCATGCTCCAGTGGACCGGTCCGGAACTCCAGAACGTCGTCGTCGATTGGACCCTGATCAATGACGAGGCATCGGCAAAGCGCTTTTCCCAGGCGATCGCCGCGGCGCCGCGCAGCCTGTTCGGCGGCGGCACCTCGATCAGCGGCGCGATCGATGTCGGCGCCCGCCTCTTTGAACACAGCGGCTTCAGGAGCGCCCGCCGAGTCATCGACGTCTCTGGCGACGGCGCCAACAATCGCGGCCGCCCGGCCGCCGACGCCCGCGACGCGGCAGTGCGCTCCGGCATCGTCATCAACGGCCTGCCCATCCTGGCCCTGGAGCCCGATCTCGACACCTACTACCGGAATAATGTGATCGGCGGGCCGGGCGCCTTCGTGATCGCGGTCAAGAACTACGACAATTTCGCCACGGCCATCCTGCAGAAGCTGGTCCAGGAGATCTCCAGCGCGCCGCCGTTGCGCGGCGGCTAGCGGGCGCGCTGAGCGCGGCGCCGTCGCGCGTCAGCGATCGCGTCGTGGAGGCGATAGTAGATCATCAGCGACGAAACCAACGGCCGCGCGAGGCGATGGTGCCGGCGCGGCTGCAGCGGCGTTACCGGGATCGCGAGCTCGCCCTCGGGCATTCCGGCGATGCGCATGGCGATCTCGCGTCCCATCAGCGTGGCGAGCGCGATTCCGCGGCCGCTGTAGCCGAGACCGGACCACAGGCCAGGCGCCAGCTCATGGAGGTGCGGGTAGAGGTCGTAGCTCATCGCAACCCACCCGGCCCAACGGTATTCCCACTCGATATCGCCCAGCTGCGGGAAGATGATCTGCAGCCTGCGGCTCGCCGCCGCGAGGTCGGCTTCGCCGGCGGCATCGAAGGCGGGGCCATCGGTGCTCGCGTGCAGGCGTCCGTCCGCGTGCAACCGGACGCCGGAGAACAGATGGCGCGTGTCGGTGAGCGGCTGGCCTTGCGGCAGGATGCTTCGGCGCAGATTCTCGCTGATCGGCTTGCTGGCAAGCTGATAGCCGCGCATCGGGATGAGGCTCTCGCGCAGCCCGGGCCAGAGAGCGCGGTCGGTATAGGCGTTGGTCGCCAGGACCACAGTGCCGGCGGTCACTTCGCCGCGTGGGGTCGCGAGACGCCACCCGCTTCCTGCGCGGGTGAGCGACGTCACGGGCGATCGCGTGCACAGCGTGGCCCCCAGCTTTGCGGCGCTGGCCGCGAGCCCGCGTACATAGGCGAGGGGATTGAGGGTGCCGCCCCGCGGGTCGAGGGAGCAGGCAGCATAGTATCGGCTGCCGATCAGTGCCTCGGCGTCCGTGCCGAAGCGCATCTCCACCGGCACGCCGCGCCGCTGCCAGAAGGCGGTGCGATGCTCGAGCGCCGCCTGGCCCGTCGGGGAATGGGCGGCGAAGACAAGGCCTTTGCGTTGCGCGGAGCAGTCGATGGCGTACCGGCGGATCAGCTCGAAGACGAGATCGGGCCCACCAGCCGCGGCGGCGATCAGCCGCTCGCCGAGGGCGGGGCCGAAATACTGCAGCACATGCGCCTGGTCGTGCTTGAAGTAAGGCACCACCTGGCCGAAGTTGCGGCCGGATGCGCCCCAGCCGATCTCCTGCGCCTCCAGCACGATGGCATCGATGCCGCGTTCCCTGAGGTGAAGCGCGGCGGAGAGTCCGGTGAAGCCGCCGCCGACGATGGCGACCGCAGCCTGGCGGCTGCCTTCCAGCGGCGGCGCGGCGGGCGCTGCCGGCGCAAAGGCATCGTAGAAGCGGGGAACGGGGGAGGTGTCGGCGGTCGGCGAGTTCATCGAGCGTCAGCCGCGGGTTACGATCGCCGTGCACGGGCGATCGAAAGTGGTGCCATCCCCGAATTCCCAATGCTGCTTGCCGAGGAGCTTCAGGCTGCCGCCGCTGACTGTGCCCGCGTAACTCGCGTCGTAGTGCCAGCTCATGAACGCGGCTCGGCCGCTCAGGCTGACGGTGCCGTCGGCCGCGACCTTGCCCTCGCCGGTCTCGTCGGTGATGTGGAGCTTGCCGTCAGGCGAGTGGATCGCGCGGCGATAGGTGGCGTTGCCACGGGTCAGCGTCACGCTGAAGGCGACGTCGAGGGCGGCGACCGACTTGGCGGGGATCGCGTCGCAGCGGAGCCGGCCTGCGTAATACCCGTCGATGGATTGCGCGGTAGCCGGCAGCGGAAGCAGTACCGCTGCCAGGGCGGCGAGGCGCGATGCAAGGGACCGGTGAGCCATGGAGAGCCTGTCGATGGATGGATCTCCAGGCTAGCGTGGCTGGGCTCGTGGCGCATGGGTCTGTTGGCGGCTGGCACCCGATCCCACCCCCAATCTCCGACGGCGCCTTGGCAGAAATCAGATACACTTCCATCGCGAAGGGGACGCAGCGAGTACACGTTGCGGCGATCGCCCCGGAGCAGCATTTTCCCTCGGGCGGCTCAAGCAGGGAGGTGGCGGCATTATCGGCGACGGGAATGCGGTGCCGGCATCGGCGCATCGCAAGGTTCGGGAGCTCCATGATTACTGGCGTCGCATCGCCGAGGCCAATGGCCGGCTGCCCGGCCGGAAGCAGATCGATCCCCTGGATATCCCGCGGCTCCTCGAGAACATCTGGCTCCTCGACGTCGTCGGCGAGCCGCCGCAATTCCGTTTCCGCCTGATCGGTGGCGCGCTGCATCGCATGGGCATCCCCGGCAAGGTTGGCGATTTCGTCGACCAGCTGCTGCCCACTGGCCGGGGCGACCCGGTGATGCAGGACTTCCGTCGCGCCGCGCGGGAGCGCGTGCCGGTGTGGTTCCGCGGCAAGGCGCGAGTACCCCACACCACCGAGATGTTCGAGCTCGAGCGGCTGTTCCTGCCGCTTGCCGCCGACGGGCACACCGTCGACATGCTGCTTTGCATCACGGTGTTCTATACCTTGGACGGTCTCGACATCTGATGCCGAGGGCGCCGAACGCCGGCGTTCTATCGGCGTCGGGCACGGACCGCATCGATCGTTCTGATCAAACCAGCAGGTTGACGCCCTGGGAGGCGCTGGCTGCGCTGCCAGACGTCGTCGCAGGCGGGGTCGTCGTCGACGAGGTCTGATTCTGCTGGCTCGAGTCTGCACTCTCAGTGCCACCATGGTGATGGTGGTGATGGTGCCCTTGCACCGGCGCTTGCTGTCCCTGTTGCAGCTGCTGCAGGGACTGCTGATAGGCGCCGGACGCACTCGATACGCTACTGACACTCATAGGCTTGCTCCTTGAGTGAGAAGCGACGTGTCGGCACGACGCCGAGACGCGCTCCGTCCGCCCACTGGCAAACGACATGCCGGCCGAAAGCCAGCGATATCGGCAGCTTGTGGCGGCAGCGGCATGCCCGGCGGCAAGAGCTGCCCGGCAAAGCGGCGCCGAGCGGCAGATTTTGCCGAGCCAGCCGGATCGCGTATCGGCGCGGTGCGCTTGTACGCCCGCGGCGGCTCCGATATGAGTGTCGACGATCCCGCCCGTTCCCCGGCCGCGTGTTGCGGGGAGCCGGGCGCGAGTGGAGAGCATCTTGGCTCGGAACAGCGATACCGTCGTCTTCCAGTCCCATCGCGCACAGGGTCTGCCGACCTGGGTCACGCGATGCCTCGCGAGCACCCGGCAGTGGGCCGAGGCGTCCGGCTACGATTACATCTTCATCGACGACGCTTTTTTCGAGCCGCTGCCAGACTGGTTCAAGGCCAAGGCCAGAGGGGTGAAGCCGCTGCTTGCCGACCTCGCTCGCCTTCTGGCCGCCAAGCGGCTTCTCAGCGAGGGCTATCAGCGCGCGATCTGGGTGGACGCGGATGTGATTGTCTTCGCGCCTGAGAAGCTCTCGCTGCCGCGCGAAAGCCTCTACTACTTCTGCCGCGAGATCTGGATCGACAGCGACGCCCAGGGCCTGATCGCGCGCGAGCTGGTGAACAATTGTGTCTGCGTCTTCGAGGTCGGCAACGCCTTTCTGGACTTCTACACCGAGGCGGTCCTGAAGATCGCCCAGCGCGCCACGGGCAACATGCTGCCACAGGTGCTGGGCACGGTCTTTCTCTCCAACCTCGATCAGCTGGTGCCGATCCCCAAACTCACCATGGTCGGCCTCTTCAGTCCCGGCGTGATCCGCGACATTGTGCAAGGCGGCGGACACTATCTTGCCGCCTTCAAGCAGACGGTCAACACCCCGATCTACGCCGCAAACATTCTCTCGTCCTTCGCGGGGCGCATCTACAACAATCCAGATGGCACCAAGTTTCAGCTCAGCGACACCGTGTTCGGCCAGGTGGTGGACATCCTGCTGGCGAGCGGAGCCGACTTCATCAAAGCCTGATTCCGCCGGTCGACGCGATGACAGCCGGAGACGGGCTGCTCAGGTCCCGGCGCTTCTCTCCGGCGCCGTGAAGACCGGTGCCACCTCGGTCAGGCGCTGAAAACCTGCGGCAGCCAGTGCCTGGGTCGCCGGCGCATCCTCGCCGAGGTCGCTGACGATCAGCAGCGCCCCGGGATTGCGCGTGAAGACCGTCTCGTATCGCCGCGAATTCCAGTCCGCGCGAGTGGCAAGCAGCGCGTCCCAGCGGGTCCCGCGGATATCGGTGAGGCTGCGGAGCCGGCGGACCGCGGAAGCGACGCCGGCGCGCTCGAGGAAAGCGTCCCGGCAGCCACCGCCCTCGTCGATCGCGTCGACCCCGAGCCGCAGGCGCACGAGATCGGCGGCATCCGAGAGCAGGTGGGGATCCGCGGCGGCGCTGGCGAGGATGGCCGGCGCCTCGTGGGCAAGCTGCAGCGCCTGCAGCACCTCGTAGGACGCGATGCGCCGCATGAGCGCGGCGCGATCCGGTGCCGGCGGCAGGGCGCTCCGGCGGTCGGCGAGCGCGAATTCCGGCCGAACGCGACCGCTGTCGCAGAGCGCGAAGAAATCCGCGCGGATCCGTTCTGGCGCCAGCCGTTCCTCGTAGGCGGCGTGACCCGCGCGGGCGATGGCGGCGGCGGCGAGCCCGTCGCGGAGATAGCGGCGACTTTTCTCTATGCAGTCCTCGATGCTGTCATAGAGCACGACATGTCGGCCGTCCTCGAAGAGGGCATCGAGGCCGGATTCGATCCCTAAGCGGTCGGTGAGCAGGAAGCCGCCGCTGGCGAGAACCTCCAGCACGCGCAGATTGAGATCGCCGTTGAGGCTGCAGTTGAGGTTGATGCGCGTGCGCGCATGGATGGCGCGCGCCATTTGCCGCGGCGCGCGGCCGACCTGCAGCGGCAGGCCGGCGCGCCGCAACGCTTCCACCACCGCGAGCCGGCGCGGATGGACGCGGTCGACGCCGCCGACGAAGCTCATGGGAATGTCCGTCGGAACCGGCTTGACCGGCAGGCGCTCGATGTTGAAGCCGGGCAGCCAGTAGACGTGCCCGAGGCCGGCCTCAAGGAAGAAATGCGCGTGCTGCCGGGTGTAGTCGAGGATCACCGCCGCGAACGGCTCGCTCAACGCATAGGTGAGGAGTGCGGTGATCGGGCTGCGCTGATGATGGGTGTCGCCGACAACCACCACGGCAGGGCAGCGCAGTCCGGCGATGTTGCGCGGCAGATTCGCCCGGCTGGTGTCCGCCCGCACCACGACGAGGTCCGGTCGCTGCCCGACCGGCAGCTTCTCGACCACGTCAGCGATATCGTACTCGCCGACCGCGGTCCTGACGGAAAGGACGCGCTCGCCGTCGCGACGATCCGGGTACATCGGGCCGCAGATCACCTGCTGCGGATCGAGCGGCGGCGGCGGGATGAAGTCCGGCGCGCTATGGGTGGATTGCAGGATGTTCACGAGAGGCTACGGGTTCGGGCGTCGCTGCGCTCGATACCATAAGCGCTGGTAGGCTGCCAGCCGCTCGGAGTTTCAGGCGCGGGCGGTGTCGCCTTCCTGCATCTTGATCGCCACCAGCAGCCGGTCCACCTGCTTGCCGCCGGTGGAAAGCGGCAGGATCAGGCGGTCGTAGCGGTAGCTGCCGCCGGCCAGCGAACCGCGCACGTGGCTGTAAAGCGGCTCCTGCTCGCGGCGGACGCGATCGTAATCTCGGGTAACGATGTCGGCGATGATCGGCAGCGGGTGATCGCCGAGCGGCGCGCCCTCGCGGCTCGCGCCGTTGACGGCGGGAATGCGGGCGCCGCGGATCTGGAAGCGGAATTGCCGCGGATCCGGATCGCTGACGTCGACGAGGTGCAGCCGGCCGAGCCAGCCGAGCTGGCCGAAGCGGATCGGATCGATATCGCTGAGCGTGCCGTGGCTGATCAGCCAGAGCGAGTGCCAGTATTCGAACAGCAGCTCGACGCTGCCATGAACGTGCGCCGGACGGAGCGTGCTGACTGGCCGGTTTACCCGTTCCACCCAGTTGCCGCTGCTGTCTTCGACGCGCTCGCGCTCCAGGGCCATCGGTACCAGACTGCCACCGCCGGTGCTTCCCGCCGGCTCCCCGGCGCGGGCGGTGAGCGAGGGGCGCCGCCTGAATGCGACAACACGGACGCTCGCCGCATTCTTCGCCTGGGCCGCCGCCGCAGTCCCGCAATGGAACGGGGATCGGCAGTGGCAGCCGTCGCAGCGCGACGCCATCTCGAGATAAGCGTCGGCGACCCGTTCAAACCCGATCTGGCGCTCGAAGGAAGCGAGCGTGACCAGATCGACGCAAGGACGCTCCGCGGTTGTCGCCATGCACCTTCATTCGGGGTTAGGTGTTGCCCGTCACCCTGCCCATGCTGCGCACGAGACGCAAGATCTGACGCTGCAGCTCGGCGTCGGGCAGCGCCCGGAACGCGCGCAGCAGCTCCAGCTCAGCTCGCACGAACTCGCCCTGATCGCCCTCGCTCGGAGAGGGAGCGTCGAGGCCCTCGAAGAAGAATTCCAGCGGCTGCCCGAGGAGGCGCGAAGCCTGCAGCAGGCGGCTGGCGCTGACGCGGATCTCGCCGCGCTCGTACTTCTGCACCGCCTGGAACGACACGCCGAGCGATTGCGCCACCTGCACCTGGCTCAGTCCCAGCAGGCCGCGCGCCAGGCGCAACCGGGAACCGACATGAACGTCCGCTGGATCCGGCCCGTGTTCCTTGACGGTGCGCCGCCGCCGCCCGGGCTGGGGACGGTCATGGTGTTGTGAGCGAGCCTGCATGAAACCTCCTGAAAAACAACGTCCCGCCAATTCGGAATACTCAACTTTTGCCCCACTATAGTGTGCACGGCGGAGTAGAGAAAGTCATTTCCGCTGGAACCGGCAGCCTTGGTTGCCGGTGACAACCCCACATCCAGAAAGGAAGTACCCATGTACACCACATCGACACGTGGTAACGTGCCGGCGCCGGAGATTCTCGTAAAGGTTGTCGGAACGGTGGAAGAGCTCATGCAGGCGTTTGTCGTCCGGGCCGCGGTCTTCATGGCCGAGCAGCGTTGCCCTTACGGCGAGGAGTTTGACGGCAACGACTTCAGCGCGACGCATCTCATCGGTTATGTCGACGGCGAGCCGGCGGGAACCTTGCGGCTGCGCTACTTCGCCGGCTTCGCGAAAGCGGAGCGGGCGGCGGTGCGCAAGGAGTTCCGCGGTTATGGACTTAACCGGGCCCTGCTCGACTTTGCCGTCGGGATGGTGCAGCGGAAAGGTTATACGCGTCTCTATGGGAGCGCGCAGAAGCGGCTGCTGAGCTACTGGCGGAGCCTCGGCTTCGAGCCGCTGCCGAAGCCGGAGTTCCACTTCTCCGACCACGAGTACGTTCCCATTCTGCGGCCGGTCGCCGCCGTCGAGGGGGCGCTCGACGAGGACGCACCCGACATGGTGCTGAACCGGCGGGAAGGAGAATGGGACCGACCCGGCGTGCTGGAGGTATCGCAAAGCCGCCTGCCGACCAATCCCGTCAGCAATGATTGATCTGAAGATATTTGCCTAGCCTCGTCGCGAGCTCGCGTGCGGCCTTGGGCAGCGCGCGAGCCCGCGACATCGGCAGCTGAACAATCCCTGAGCAGTTGGGTTTGCGGGCGCCGCGAGAGGTGGTCTACCGTTTGCATTTGACTAAAGATGCCGACGGTCCATCTATCGTTGCGTGCTCGCCGCGCCTAAGATGCGGGGATCCCGGAAGCGCCGATGCAGCGCCTTGAGGCAGCGAGGCCAGGCATGAGAATCCTCTCGATACCGCTCGCCATCGCCGGCATCCTGGCGACCACGGTGCTGGCCTCCGCCGAGGAGAGCGAAGTCCGCCAGGAGGCGGAGACCCCGCATTATCATCTGGTGCTGCTGATCGGGCCGAACGAAACCGTCTACACCGCGGCGCAGGCGAGGCTCGAGCGGCCGAGCGCCGGCGAGATCATGCTCGGCGGCCGGGTGAGCGGCGGGATCGCCGATATCATGCCGGAGGCGGGCGGGCCCGCGCGCGGCGCCACGGTCCGGTCTTCGCCTGATCTCCATCACCTCGAGCTGCATGTCTATTCGCGCGCGACCGGCCGCGCGGTGCCCGAGGCCCATGTCACCATCGCGGTGACGGACGGCCAGCGCAAGCGCCGCTCGATGCCGATTGCCCGCATGTATGGCGTCGACGAGGGGCCGGAGGATCTGCATTACGGCAACAACGTCATCCTGCCGCCCGGCACCTACACGATCGAGACCGCCATCAATGGCGAGCACGCACGGTTTGCGGTGAAGGTTCCGGAGGGCTCCTAGTCGAGCCCTGTCCGGCGGGGGGAGCGATGAAGACGGGATCGAGGGCCCTGGGGCGGGCTTCTTTGGTCGCGACCGTCCTCGGCGTCGTCTTGATGATGCCGGAGCGCGCGCCCGCGCACGTCGCCAAGTTCGAGGTGCTGAGCCTGGAGGCGCCGGCTTTCGACGGTCGTCGCTTCGGCAGCACCGGGGTCTACGAGAAGATCGTCGCTCGCGCCACCATCGCGGTCGACGCCACCGACCGGCACAACAGCAGCATCGTCGATCTCGACCTCGCGCCCAAGGGCGCATCGCAGGAGGTGAGCGCGGTTGCCGATGTGGTGATCCTGCGGCCGCTTGACCCTGCCAAGGGCAATGGCCGCATTCTCTATGACGCGGTCGACCGCGGACGCAGGCTTGGCCTCGCGCTCATAAACGATGCGGCCGCGCCGGAGCTGCCCGGCAACGCCGATGACCCCGGCGACGGATTTCTCATGCGCGCCGGCTACACCATCATCTGGAGCGGCTGGGAAGGCGATCTGGCTCCCGCCACCGGAGTGCTGACGCTCAGGGCGCCGATGGCGCCGCAATATACCGGGCCGAGCCGCGAGGAGTGGGTGTTCGATGACAGCCGCAACCCGGCTGCGGCGAGGCTTACCTATCCGACCGCAGATCTGAACACCGCCGACGCAACGCTCACCGTGCGCGAGCGCGAGCGCGATCCGCGGCAGTCGCCGCCGGAGCTGTCGTTCCGCTATCTCTCCGCCAGCGAGATCGAGATCTGGCGTCCGGCCGGCTTCGATGCCGGCGCGATCTACGAGCTCATCTATACCGCCAAGAACTCGAAGGTGCTCGGTCTCGGTTTCGCCGCGACCCGGGATGTCGTGTCGTTCCTGCGCTACTCCGACGGCGACGCCGTGACCGGCCCCAATCCGCTGCGCGGCGACGGCGCGCCGCCGGCCGCCGAGGTCTATGCCCTCGGCATTTCCGAGGGCGGACGTTTCCTGCGCGACTTTCTCTATCAGGGCTTCAACGAGGATGAGGCGGGACGGGTGGTGTTCGACGGGTTGCTGCCCTTCGCCGCCGGCGCCCACAAGACCTATGTCAATTTCCGTTTCGCGCAGCCCGGCCGTGTCGCCCGCCAGCACGAGGATCATCTCTATCAGGGCGATCAGTTCCCGTTCACCTATCCGGTGCTGGATGATCCGCTGACCCGGCAGCGTGACGGCATCCTGGGGCGCTGCCTCGCCGCCGGCAATTGCCCGAAGATCATCCACGTCGACACCAGTACCGAGATGATGCAGAGCCGTGGGTTCCTGGTCACCACCAGCCCGCGCGGCCAGGCGATCGCGCTGCCGGAGAACGTGCGCGCCTATCTGCTGGCAGGCATCTCCCACTTTCCTCCCGAGACCGAGCCCGCCATCTGCCAAGCGCCGGCCAATCAGCTTGATGCCGGACCGCCGCTGCGGGCGCTGCTGGTGATGCTCGATCGCTGGGTGAGCGAGGGCACGGTGCCGCCGGAAAGCCGCTATCCGAGCCTCGGCGACCGTACGCTGGTGGGATCCGATCCCGCGGTGGTGGGCTACCCGCGCCTGCCGCATCTCGCCTACGCCGGGGTCGTCAACACCGTGGCGATGAAGAGCTACGGCGAAGGACTGCCCACGGAGGAGCGGGCCTATCCCATGCTGATCGCCGCGGTCGACCGCGACGGCATCGACCTCGCCGGTGTCCGCTTGCCGCCGGTGGCGGCGCCGCTCGGCACCTATCTCGGCTGGAATCTGCGCAAGTCAGGTCATGCGGAGGGCGAGCTCTGCGGCACGGCCGGCTCCTTCATCCCCTTCGCCGCCACTCGGGCAGCGCGCCTCCGGAGCGGCGACCCGCGCCGCTCGCTGGCCGAACGCTACCCGACGCACGCTGGCTATGTGGCTGCGGTCCGCCGCGCCGCGACCGAATTGACCGAGCAGGGCTTCCTTCTGAAGGAGGATGCCGAGCGTTATGTCGCGGCGGCCGAGAAGAGCCGGGTGCGGCGATAGCTAAAGCCCGTCCGCCTCGCCGACCCGGCTGTAGGGGCTGAAGCTCATGCGGTCGAGCGCAACCGACTTGACCAGCGCATAGATGGGCTTGCCGGGCGCCAGACCGAGGTCATGGGTCGAGCGTCGGGTGACCCGCGCCCACAGCATCACCGGTCGGTCGGGCCTTCCGACGTCGAGGCGGACGTCCACCATGGTTCCCCGATCCTCGGCCACCTCCAGCACGCGCCCGGCGAAGACATTGAGGATCGAGAGGCCCGCCGGCGGCGCCAGCGCCAGCGCGACGTCGCGGGCGCGGATGCGGACGCGGACCGGCGTGCCGAGCGCCAGGCCGAGATGCGGCACGCGCAGCCGGCCGCCGGGGAAGCTGAGCTCGCTCAGGCCAAAGGTCAGGTCGGCGCCGGCGACGGTGGCGCGGATCACCGCGCCGGCATCGAACCGGCCGGTGAGCGGGCGGAGGTCGAGGCGGCTGGTGAGATCCTCCACCGAGCCCACCGCGGCGATGCGTCCCTCCGACATCAGCACCAGCGTATCGGCGAGGCGCACGATCTCTTCCATCGCATGGCTCACATAGACGATGGGGATGCGCAGGCGCTCGCGCAGCTCTTCGATGAAAGGCAGGATCTCGGCGCGGTGCGCGAAGTCGAGCGAGGCCAGCGGCTCGTCCATCAGGAGCAGACGCGGATCCGCCAGCAGCGCGCGGCCGATCGCCACTCGCTGCTTCTCGCCCCCGGAGAGATGGTGCGGCCGCCGGTCGAGCAGCGGCGCCAGACGGAGGAGCTCCACCACCGCGTCGAAATCGAGAGTGGCATCATGGGCGCGGCTGCGGGGGCGGCCATAAACGAGATTTCCGCGCACGGAGTAGTGCGGGAAGAGCCGTCCCTCCTGGAAGACATAGCCGAGGCGGCGGCGCTCCGGCGGACGGTCGATGCGCTCGGCGCTGGAGAACAGCACCTCGCCGTCGATGGCGATGCGGCCGCGATCGGGCCGGATCAGGCCGGCGAGCGCATTCACCAAGCTCGTCTTGCCGGAGCCGGAGCGGCCGAAGAGGGCGAGAATCCCGTTTCCCTCGGCGCTGAAGCGCGCGGCGAGTTGGAAATCGCCGAGGCGCTTCTCGAGATCGATCTCGATCACGCCGCGCTCCCGATCTGGCGACGGACGCGGCGGGCGACGAGCTCGGAGGCGACGAGGGCCGCCAGCGACAGCACGATAGAGATCACCACCAGCCGCCCCGCCGCGGCGTCGCCGCTCGGCTGCTGCACCAGGCTGTAAAGCGCGAGCGGCAGGGTCTGGGTCTCGCCGGGAATGTTGGAGACGAAAGTGATGGTGGCACCGAACTCGCCGAGGCTGCGCGCGAAGGCAAGGATGGTGCCGGTAAGGAGGCCCGGCGCGGTGAGCGGCAGCGTCACGGTGAGAAAGACGCGGGGCCGGCCGGCACCGAGCGTGCGGGCGGCAGCCTCCAGGCGGCGGTCGACCGCCTCCAGCGAAAGCCGGATCGCGCGCACCAGCAGCGGAAACGACACCACCGCCGAGGCGAGCGCCGCGCCCTTCCAATTGAAGGCGAAGGTGATGCCGAAAACGCCGTAGAGCCAGGCGCCGAGCACGCCGCGGCGGCCCAGCAGCACCAGCAGGGTATAGCCCACCACCACCGGCGGCAGCACCAGCGGCAGGTGGATGAAGCCGTCCACCAGGGCCTTGCCGGGAAAGCGGCAGCGCGCCAGCAGCCAGGCGACGGCAATTCCCGGCACCAGGCTTGCCACGACAGCGACGACCGAGACCTGGATGCTCAGAACGAGCGCGGTGATCTCGAAGGGTGTCAGCAGCATTGCGAGAGGCGCGCGGGCCTAGCGGGCGGCGTTCAGCCGCGCGAAACCCTGCTCGAGATCGGCGATGAGATCGCCGATATCCTCGAGACCGGCGTGGAGGCGGAGCGTCGATCCGCCCACCCAGGGTGTTGCGGTCCGCGTCCGATCGGGATGGGTCGGAAGGATCAGGCTCTCGTAGCCACCCCAGCTCGCGCCCATGCCGAAGAGCGCCATGCCGTCGAGCATGGCGGCGATCGCCGCCGACGGAATATCGTGCTTGAGCTCGACGCCGAACAGGCCCGAGGAGCCGGTGAAATCCCGGCGCCAGAAGTCGTGGCCGGGGTGGCCCGGAAGAGCCGGGTGCAGCACGCGCTCGACCTCCGGCCGGCGCTGCAGCCACTCGGCGAGCCGGAGCGCCTGGCGCTCCTGGTGGCGCATGCGGACGGCGGCGGTGCGCAGGCCGCGGAGCGCCAGGTAGCAGTCGTCGGGCGCCGCGTGATAGCCGAGCTCCGCCGCTGCCTGCCGCACGGCCAGGAAACTGCGGCCGCCGGAGACCACGAAGCCCATCATCACGTCGGAGTGGCCGACGATGTACTTGGTGCCGGCGATGATCGAGACATCGACGCCGTGCTTCAAGGGCTGAAAGAAGAGCGGCGAGGACCAGGTGTTGTCGAGGAGGGTGGCGATGCCGCGCGCCTTCGCTGCCGCGACGATTGCCGGCACGTCCTGCACCTCGAAGGTGAGGGAGCCCGGGCTCTCGAGATAGATCACTTTCGTGTTGGCGCGGATGAGCTCGGCAATGCCGGCGCCGATCATCGGATCGTAGAAAGTCGTCTCGACGCCGAAGCGCCTGAGGAAGCCGTTGCAAAAGGCGCGCACCGGCCCATAGACGGTATCGACCATCAGCAGATGATCGCCGCTCCTGACGAAGCCGAGGATGGCGCTATAACAGGCAGCCGCTCCCGAGCAGAGCGCGACCGCGCGCTCGCCCGCTTCGACCTCCGCCACCGCCTCCTCGAGAGCGAAAGTGGTCGGCGTGCCATATCGGCCATAGCTCATGGCGCCCTTGTTGAAGCGGGTCTTCTGCGACGCCTCCAGCTCCGCCACGGTGCGGTGCAGGATCGTCGAGGCGTGATAGACCGGCGGATTGACCACGCCGAAATTTTCGTGCGGGTGATTGCCCGCATGGGTGAGGATCGTGTCCGGTTTCTGGGATTTCGCGCTCATTGGGGGCCCGTCGGCGGCTGGAGGCTCGCATCTTGCCCCCGGCGTTCCGCCCGGCAAAGCGCCTTCTGTCAACCTCGGCGTCGGGCTTTCACAGTCACAACAAAGTGGTAGCGACGGGCGCGAGATTGCGACTCACAGCCGCGCTCGCGTTTGTGTTAGCGTCGCGGATAGAAGAGGCCGGGGGCGTGCTCTCGCGAAGCGCTCGAGGCCATGGGGAAGAATTCCCCAGGGGGACAAGGGGACAAAAGCAATCTCACGGAGGATTTCTGATGCTAGCTCGTAGATTTGCGGGGCTCGCCGCAGCCGCCGGCCTGTTCGCCGTGTCGCTGACGTCGACACCGGCGCTCGCCGGACCGACACTCGACAAGATCAAGGGGGCGGGGGTCGTTACGTGCGGTGTGTCCACCGGCCTCGCCGGTTTCTCCATGGCGGACCAGCAGGGCAACTACACCGGCCTCGACGTCGATACCTGCCGCGCCATCGCGGCCGCCGTGCTCGGCGACGCGAAAAAGGCGAAATTCGTGCCGCTGACCGCGCAACAGCGCTTCACCGCGCTGCAGTCAGGCGAGGTCGACGTCCTCACCCGCAACACCACCGAGACGCTGGCACGCGAGGCCGATCTCGGCTTCAACTTCGCTCCGGTCACCTACTACGACGGCCAGGGCTTCATGGTGGCGAAGAAGCTCGGCGTGAAGAGCGCCAAGGAGCTCAAGGGCGCCACGGTCTGCGTGCAGCCCGGCACCACCACTGAGCTCAACCTCTCGGACTACTTCCGCACCCAGAAGATGGAATTCAAGCCACTCGTCATCGAGAAGCTCGACGAGGTGGAGAATGCCTTCTTCTCGGGCAGGTGCGATGCCTATACCACCGACCGCTCGGGTCTGGCGGCGACGCGCGTCTCCAAGGCACCGAACCCCGATGACTACGTCATCCTGCCGGAGGTCATCTCCAAGGAGCCGCTGGCGCCCGCGGTGCGGACCGGCGACGACGAGTGGCTGCACATCGTCAAATGGACGGTCTACGCGCTCATCGATGCCGAGGAGAAGGGCGTCACCTCGAAGAACGTCGACCAGATGCTGACCAGCGACGATCCCGAGGTGAAGCGCATGCTGGGCGCGACGCCCGGCATGGGCAAGTCGCTGCACCTCGACGAGAAGTGGGCCTACAACGCGATCAAGCAGGTGGGCAACTACGGGGAGATCTTCGACCGCAATGTCGGCAAAGACTCTCCGCTGAAGCTCGACCGCGGCATCAACGCTCTCTGGACCAATGAGGGCCTGATGTACGCGATGCCGATCCGCTAGTAGGCTGCAGTGTCGCCCTGGCTCGCCCGGGGCGACACGCTTCCTCCTCGGACCGCTCCTTGAACCGCCCGCGATGACCACAGAAGTCGCACCGCTCGCTTCAGGAGACCGCGTCTGGTGGCGCGACGAGCGCTATCGCTCGATCGTGATCCAGATCGTCACCGTCGTCGTCGTGGTGGCGACCATCGGCTTCTTCGCCGAGAACGCCATCATCAACATGGACCGGCAGGGGATCGCCTCCGGCTTCGGCTTCCTGTGGCGCGAGGCGGGCTTCGGCATCGGCGTCACCCCGATCGCCTATTCGCCGTCGGATACCTACGGCCGCGCGCTGCTGGTCGGCATCCTCAATACGCTGATCGTCGCCGGCATCGGCTGCGTGCTCACCACCATCCTCGGCACCCTGCTCGGCATCGCGCGCCTCTCCACCAACCTGCTCGTGCGCCAGATCACCCTCTGGTACATCGAGATCATGCGGAACACGCCGCTGCTGATCCAGCTGATCATCTGGTGGGACGTGCTGCGCATCAGCGCGCCGGGACCGCGCCAGGCCTGGCAGATCCTGCCCGGCATTTTCATCTCGAACCGCGGCCTCACCTTCCCGGTCCTACGGTGGCAGACCGCGCATCTCTGGATGCTGGCGGCGCTGATCATCGGGATCCTCGCGACCGGCATGGTGAGCCGGTGGGCGAAGGCGCGGCGCGAGCGGACGGGCGAGCCTTTCCACACGGTCTGGGCAGGCGTCGCACTGACCGTCGGCCTGCCCCTGCTGGTGTTTCTCGCGTTCGGCGCGCCGCTCGGCATCGATGCGCCCAAGCTCGCCGGCTTCAACTTCGAGGGCGGCCAGAGCATCACGCCGGAATTCGCCGCGTTGCTCTTCGGCCTCGTCGCCTTCACTTCCGCCTTCGTCGCCGAGATCGTGCGCGGCGGCATCCAGGCGGTGAGCTGGGGCCAGACCGAGGCGGCGGCGGCGCTCGGGCTGCGGCGCGGCCAGGTGCTGCGCCTCGTCGTGCTGCCGCAGGCAATCCGCGTCATCATCCCGCCGATGACCTCGGAATATCTGAGCCTCACCAAGAACAGCTCGCTCGCGGTCTTCGTCGGATTCCAGGAGCTGACCTCGATCGCCAACACGATCATGAATCAGACCGGCCAGGCGATCGAGGGCATCGCGCTGCTGATGGCGGTCTATCTCACTATCAGCCTGGCGATCTCCGTGTTCATGAACTGGTTCAACCGCTACGTGGCGCTGGTGGACCGCTGATGACCGACACCACGCAGAATCCAGCGGTCGATCTCGCCGATGCGCCGCGGGGCGCGGCGATCCGGCTCTGGGAATGGACGCGCGCCAATCTCTTCAACAGCCCGCTCAACACCGTCCTGACGCTGGCGATCACCTATGTGTTCCTGCGCGTCGTCTGGCCGCTGATCCGCTGGGCCACCATCGACAGCACCTGGAATGCCGCCAACGACCGCGCCTGCCAGGCCTCGGGCGGCGCCTGCTGGGCCTTCCTCAAGGAGTGGGGCCGCTTCATCCTGTTCGGCCGATACCCCTACGAGCAGCAATGGCGCCCGGCGCTGGTGCTGGCGATCTTCGTGGCGATGCTGCTGGCGAGCGCGCGGCGCAGCACCGGCGGCCGCACGCTGCTGATCATGTGGGGCGGCGGCCTGGTGCTGGTCTTCGCGCTGATGTGGGGCGGCTTCCTGGGCATGCCCTATGTGGAGACCGATCTCTGGAACGGATTGCCGCTCAACCTGATCCTGGCGCTGGGCGGCGTCGGATTCTCTTTCCCGGTAGCGATCTTCGTGGCGCTCGGCCGGCGCTCGAAGCTCCCGGCGATCCGCTGGCTCTCGGTCGCCTATATCGAGCTCATCCGCGGCGTGCCGCTCATCACCGTGCTTTTCATGTCGGCGCTGATGGTGCCGCTGTTCCTGCCCGGCGGCGCCAGCATCGCCAAGCTCTGGCGCGCCGAGGTCGCCCTCACGCTGTTCTTCGGTGCCTATCTGGCGGAGGCGATCCGAGCCGGGCTGCAGGTGATCCCGCGCGGGCAATACGAGGCGGCGGACGCGCTGGGGCTCGGCTACTGGCGCAAGATGGGACTGATCATCCTGCCGCAGGCGCTCGCCATCTCGATCCCGGCGATCGTCAACACGGCGATCGGCGCCTTCAAGGATACGACGCTGATCACCATCGTCGGAATCTTCGACGTGCTGCAGGACGTCAATAACGCCACCAACGATCCCAGCTGGCGCAATGCCTATTGGGAGGGATACGTTTTCGTCGGTGCGATCTTCTTCGTCTTCTGCTTCTACATGTCGCGATACAGTCAAAGCCTGGAGCGGAGCCTGAGTCGCGTCAGGCCCGGACCTCGGAGGACCTGAGCATGGCGATGCAGCACGCAGCGGCGACCCAGAACGCCAACGGCTCGATGATCGAGCTGCGCAACGTCAACAAGTGGTATGGCGAGTTCCACGTCCTTCGGGACATCAACATCGCTGTCCGCCGCGGCGAGCGGGTGGTGGTCTGCGGTCCCTCGGGTTCCGGCAAGTCCACCATGATCCGCTGCATCAACCGGCTCGAGGAGCACCAGAAGGGCCAGATCTTCGTCGACGGCATCGAGCTCACCTCGGACGTGAAGCACGTCGAGGCGATCCGGCGCGAGGTCGGCATGGTGTTCCAGCAGTTCAACCTCTTTCCGCACAAGACGGTGCTGGAGAACCTCACCCTGGCGCCCATGTGGGTGCGCAAGATGCCGAAGAAAGAGGCTGAGGAGCTCGCCATGCACTTCCTGACCCGGGTCAAGATCCCGGAGCAGGCGAACAAGTATCCGGGCCAGCTTTCGGGTGGCCAGCAGCAGCGGGTGGCGATCGCCCGCTCGCTCTGCATGAAGCCGCAGGTGATGCTGTTCGACGAGCCGACCTCGGCGCTCGATCCCGAGATGATCAAGGAAGTGCTCGACGTCATGGTGGGCCTGGCGCAGGAGGGCATGACCATGATCTGCGTCACCCACGAGATGGGCTTCGCCCGCACCGTCGCCGACACCATGATCTTCATGGACCGCGGCCAGGTGGTCGAAGTGGCCCCGCCCAAGGAATTCTTCGCCAATCCCAAGAGCGATCGCACCAAGCTGTTCCTGAGCCAGATCCTCTCGCATTGAGGCGAGAGGCGGCGAAAGTCAGGCGGTCGGCGTCTCGGGCAGCGGCGGCAGGAGCGGGTGCCTGAGTTCGCGCGGCAGCACGCCGGTCAGCCTGGGATCGTCGAACTCCGCCGGGCGGCGCTGGTAGACCTTGAAGCCGCAGCGCTGGTAGAGGCCGAGGGCGCGCGGATGGTCGTAGGTGCAGGTGTGCACCCAGAGGCGCCGAGTGCCGCCGAGCCAGGCGGTATCAATCGCGGAATTCAGGAACCAGGCGCCGAAGCCGCGGCCGATGAAATCGGGCGCCAGGCCGAAATAGCAGAGCTCGGTATCGCCCGTCGCCGCGCGCTCCAGCTCGAAGAAGCCCGCCGGCACCGCCCAGGCATAGAGCACGTAGATCTCGATGTCCGGGCGTTTCAGGTGCTCGGCGAGGCGCGCGTCGCTCCAGAGCCGGCGCTCGTACCAGACCCAGGGCTCGCCGATCGTGGCGTAGAGATAGCGGTAGAACGAGACGGTGCAACGCTCGGCCCGAAGCAGCGCGAGCTTCGCCGCTGGCGTCGGCGCCGGCGGCCGCGGCGGCCGCTCGATCATTTCGAGATAGGTGACGGTGTCCTTGAGCCGGGGCGTCACGCACTCACCGCGGCGGGCCGGTCTCGACCGGCGTGTCTCCAGGCAGGCCCCATTCCGACCAGGAGCCGTCATAGATGGCGGCGTCCGGCCAGCCGACGAGATGGATCGCGAAGGCGAGCGCGCAGGCGGTGACGCCGGAGCCACAGCTGGTGACGATCGGCTTCTCCGGCATCAGCCCGGCAGCGCGCAAGCGCTGCTCGATCTCTTCCGCGGGCAACGGCAGCTTGGTCTGAGGATCGGCGAGCTGATCGAAGGGGAGGCTGCGGCTGCCGGGAATATGGCCGCTGCGAATGCCCGGACGTGGCTCCGCCGCCGTACCTTCGAAGCGGCCCTGGGCGCGGGCATCCACCACCTGCTCCCAGCGGGTCCCGATATCGCTCTTCACCTCGGCCTTGTCGCGCACCAGCTCGGGCCGGAAGCGCGGCGTGAACTGGGCCGGCGCCGGCTGCGGCACCTCCGCCGTCACCGGCCGGCCCTCCGCCAGCCATTTCCGCAGCCCGCCCGCCAGCAGCGCCACCTTGTCGTGGCCGAAGATGCGGAGCATCCACCAGACGCGCCAGGCGGAGCTCCAGCCCGTGCCGTCATAGACCACCACCAGATGATCATCGCTGATGCCGAGGCGGCTCATATGCTTCGCGAATTCGTCGGCGCGCGGCAGCATGTGTGGCAGCGAGGAGGCGTGATCGGAGATCAGGTCGATGTCGAAGTAGGGCGCGCCGGGAATATGACGCTGCGCATAGTCCTCCTGCGCGGTCGGCGTGACGCCCGGCAGCTTGAAGGAGCCGTCGACGACGCGGACCAAGGGGTCGGTGAGATGAGCGGCGAGCCAGTCGGTCGACACCAGGGATTCGGGATGGGCGTAGGGCATCGGGGCGGGCCTCAGGCGAAAGCGAGATTGACGCGCCGGTTCTGGCGGCCCTTGTTCTCGATCTTGGTGACCTCGACGCGGCCGATCTCCGCGGTGTGCTTGATGTGGGTGCCGCCGCAGGGCTGCAGGTCGACGCCGGCGATGTCGAGGAGACGCACCCGGCCGAAGCCGGTTGGCGGTTTCACCGACATGGTGCGCACCAGCTCCGGCCGCTGGGCGAGCTCCTCGTCGCTGATCCAGCGCGGCGTCACCGGGTGATCGGCGGCGATGAGGGCGTTGAGCTTCTCGGTGATGGCGTCCTTGTCGAGCGCCTCGCCGGGGACGTCGAAATCGAGCCGTGCCTTGCCGTCGGAGATCTGCCCGCCGGTGACCGCGCCAGGGATCACCGCGCAGAGGAGATGGAGACACGTGTGCATCCGCATCAGGCGATAGCGGCGGTCCCAGTCGATCTCCGCCGTCACCGTCTCGCCGACCGCCGGCGCCGCGGCGCCCGGCGCGGGGACATGCAGAACCTCGTCAGCGCTCTCGCCCTTGCGCGCGTCGGCGATCGCGATGGTGCTGCCGTCGGGGCGGCGCAGTACGCCGCTGTCGCCGGGCTGGCCGCCGCCAGTCGGGTAGAAGACCGTGCGGTCGAGGCGGATGCCGCGCTCGTCGGCGCTCAGCACGGTTGCCTCGCAGCTCCTGAGATAGGCGTCGTCGCGAAACAGCAGCTCGGCCATCAGGCTTTCTCCGCCGACCGGGCACCGGCATCGAGCCACGGCGGCACCGGCAGGTTCTTGGATCTGAGGAAGTCGGGGTTGAACAATTTCGACTGATAACGCGTGCCGTAATCGGCAAGGATCGTCACGATGGTGTGGCCCGGGCCCAGCTCCTTCGCCACCTTGATGGCGCCGAGGATGTTGATGCCGGTCGAGCCGCCGAGGATCAGTCCTTCCTCGGTCACCAGCCGGTAGAGCACCGGCAGCATCTCCTCGTCGGTGACCTGGAACCAGCCATCGATGGGCGCGCCTTCCAGGTTCTTGGTGATGCGTCCCTGGCCGATCCCCTCGGTGATCGAGCTGCCCTCCGACTTGAGCTCGCCGCGGGCGTAGTGGGAATAGATCGCCGAGCCCATGGGATCGGCGAGATAGATCCGGACCCGCTTGCTGCGCTCCTTGAGCGCGATCGCCGTGCCGGCAAGCGTACCGCCGGTCCCCACGGAAGCGACGAAGGCATCGACCTTGCCGTCGGTCTGCCGCCAGATCTCCGGACCGGTGGTCTCGATATGGGCGCGGCGGTTGGCGACGTTGTCGAACTGGTTCGCCCAGATGGCGCCGTTCGGCTCGCTCGCCGCGATCTCCTGGGCGAGGCGCTCAGAATAGCGCACGTAGTTGCCGGGGTTGGCATAGGGAACCGCCGGCACCAGGCGAAGGTCGGCGCCGCAGAGGCGCAGCATGTCCTTCTTCTCCTGGCTTTGGGTCTCCGGCATCACGATGACGCTGCGATAGCCGCGCGCATTGGCGACGAGCGCGAGGCCGATGCCGGTATTTCCGGCGGTGCCCTCGACGATGACGCCGCCCGGACGGAGACTGCCTCTTTCCTCGGCATCGCGGACGATGAAAAGGGCGGCGCGATCCTTCACCGAGCCTCCAGGGTTGAGAAACTCGGCCTTGCCGAGGATCGTGCAGCCGGTTTCCTCCGAGGCGCGTCGGAGCTTGATGAGCGGGGTGTTGCCGATGGTATCGAGAAAGCCGTCGCGAACCTGCATGTCCGAACCTGTCCGGAGCCGGCGCGCAGCCGGGCAGGCACAGTAGCGACCGGGCCGGGGGCGATCAAGCGGCGGAAACCCCGCCGTCATGGCGATTCTACAGCGCCGCGCCGGATTGACGCCGATCGCCCAACCCCCGCAAATTCACCCTGGGCAAAGCGCGGCAGGGGGTCGCGCGCCGGAAGGCGGGGGATGCGACATGCGGTTGCTGACGGTGCTGGCGGGAAGCGCGGCGATGGTCCTGGCCTCGGTGGCCGCGGTAGAGGCCGAGACGCCGAAGGACACCGTCGTGATGGCGAAGGCGCTCGACGACATGATCTCGCTCGATCCCGGCGAGGCCTTCGAGTTCTCCGGCGGCGAGGTCGTCGGCAACATGTACGAGCGGCTCGTCTACTACGATCTCAAGAACGTCGCCGACATCCATGGGGTCGTCGCCGAGAGCTGGAGCGTCGCCGGCGACGGCAAGACCTATGCCTTCAAGCTGAGGCCCGGGATCCGGTTCTCCTCCGGCAATCCGCTGACATCAGCCGACGTCGTCTATTCGCTGCAGCGCGCGGTGATCCTCAACAAGGCGCCGGGCTTCATCCTCACCCAGTTCGGCTTCACCAAGGACAATGTCGCCGAGCGGATCCGCGCCAGCGATCCGATGACGGTGGTGTTGGTGACGGAGAAGGCGGTGGCGCCGACCTTCTTCTACTACTGCCTCACTGCCGGCGCGGCCTCGATCGTCGACAGCCACGTGGTGAAGCAGCACGAGCAGAACGGCGATTTCGGCAACGAGTGGCTGAAGCAGCATTCCGCCGGCACCGGCCCCTACATGCTGCGCGCCTGGCGGGCGAATGAGAGCTACATCCTGGACGCCAACCCGAACTACCACGGCAAGGCGCCGCTGACGCCGCATGTCTTTGTGCGCCACGTGAAGGAGCCGGCGACCCAGCGCCTGCTGCTGGAGAAGGGCGACATCGACTACGCGCGCAACCTCGGCAAGGACCAGCTCGACGCGCTCGCCAAGAATCCCGACATCGCCTTCGACCAGGGCGTAAAGGGCGCCATCACCTATCTCGCCCTCAATCAGAAGAACCAATACCTCAGCAAGCCCGAGGTGGTGGAAGCGCTCAAGTACCTCGTCGACTACGACGGCATCGAGAAGAACATCCTGCACGGCACCCGCATCGTGCATCAGTCATTCCTGCCGGCGGGCTTCCTCGGCGCGATCGACGACAAGCCCTATCACTTCGATCTCGCCAAGGCGAAATCGCTGTTGGCGAAGGCAGGCCTGCCCGACGGCTTCTCGATCACCATGGATGTCTGGAACGCCTATCCCTGGGCTGACATCGCCCAGGTGATCCAGCAGAGCTGGGCCGAGGCCGGCATCAAGGTCGACCTCATTCCCGGCGAGGGCAAGCAGGTGATCACCAAGTTCCGCGCCCGCAACCACGACATCGCGATCCTCGACTGGGGCCCGGACTATCAGGACCCCAACACCAACGCCCAGGCCTTCGCGTCCAACTTCGACAATTCCGACAGCTCGCCCACCAAGACGCTGGCGTGGCGGAACTCCTGGGACATTCCCGAGATGAGCAAGGAGACGCAGGCGGCGGTGCTGGAGCCCGACGCCAAGAAGCGTGCGGCGATCTACGAGAAGATCCAGCGCGAGCACCAGAAGATCGCGCCCTTCGTCATCATGTTCCAGCAGATCGAGGTCGCCGCGCGCCGCAAGAGCGTCGATGGCTTCGTCGTCGGGCCCGGCTTCGACAACAACTGGTACTCGGCGATCGCCAAGCACTGAGACTGCGCTCAAAAAAAAGACGCGGCCGGTCGGGACGGCCGCAGTCAAGGGAGGATACGTCGCGACGCCGGGCAAAGCGCCGCGTGCACAGGGTTTTTTGTGCGTCCTGCAGCCGCGGATGCCGCAGGCGCGGGTCAGACCCTAAACAAGCACCCGCCGTGCGGCACGGGTCAAAGATGTGTCACTGCAGATCTATCACTGCGCGGGAGGCCGCAGCGCGCGCGCCAGCGGCAGCGCAATACGAACGAGAAGACCGTGCGGCGTGCGGTTCTCGGCGCGAACCGCGCCGCCGATCGCCTCGACGTTGCGGCGCGCGATCCAGAGGCCGATGCCGAAATGGGATGCCTGGCCTTCCATGCCGGGCCGGCGCGAGAAATAGCGCTCGAAGATGCGGCTGATGTTCTCCGCCGGCACGCCCGGCCCGGTATCGGCGATGGTGACTTCGGCGCTGCGATCGCCGTGGCGCTCGAGGCGGACCTCGATGCTGCCGCCCTGGGGCGAGAAGGAGACGGCGTTGTCGAGCACGTTCTCCAGCACCGTCTCGATCATCTCCTCGTTGGCGTAGATGGTGACGCCGGAGGGGATGTGACCGTCGAGAGCGAGCTGGCGGTCGGCGATCGCGTCCGCATGGGCGTGCAGCAGCCGGTGCAGCAGCATCGAGAGATTGACCGCCGTCCTCGGCGTGTTGATGAGATCGGCGGCCGCCTCATCGAGGCGCCGCGAGGAGGCGACGAGGCCGTCGAGCCGATCGAGAGAGTTCTCGATCAGGCCGAGGGCGCGCTGGCCGCGGGGATTGTCGGGCTGGATCGCGCGGCTCAGCGGCTCGAGCGACTGCCGGATGACTGCGATCGGCGTCTTGAAGGCATGGGCGTTGTCCTCCGCGGCACGGCGGAGATCGCGGGCGGAGGCATCGAGCGCCGCCACCATGCGGTCGAACTCCTGCGCCACCACGGCGAGCTCCGGCACTTCATTCTCGGCGGCAAAGGAGATGTCGGAGCGCCGCTCGCGGATCGCGCGGGCGCGCTCGGCGAACCGCCGCAGGCCGCGGCGCACGCCCCAGAAGGTGCTGAGGGTGATGACCGCCATGACGAGGTAGATGATGGCGGCGATGCGCACTTCCGGCGCCATCCAGTAGGGTCGCCCGAGATGGGAGCCCGGATAGCTCCCGGCGGCGAAGGAGGTGACGACCGCCCAGCAGCCGGACGACGCCTTGATCGGCGTCACCGACGTCACCACCACGTCCTGGCCGCCGGGCGCCGTGTAGCGGAGCGCGAAGGGGAGCGCGCCTTCGCAGGTCGTGGAGAGGCGATCGAGGATGCCCTGCTCGGCGAGCTCTCTGCGCTCGCTGTCGAGCTGGTCGCTCGAAACCTTGGGCCAGGAGGCGACATAGTAGAAGCCGGTCTGGCCGGTCGGCTGGTAGATCAGCTTGACGCCGGTGGCATCGCCGGCGAAGCGCTCGAGAACGCGGCCCAGGTCCGGCAGGGACGGCTTCTCGCCAGTGGTCAGGATCGGCTGCAGCGCCTGGGTCATGACGCGGCCCTGCTCGCTGACGCTCTGCAGCAGCAGCGCGGCGGCGGCCTCGTCGGCGGCCCGGAATTGGTCGTAGACGATCACCGGCACGGCGAGGAAGATCACCGCCAGCAGCCCCACCTTCGCGGCAAGCGAATGGTGGAAGCGCCAGCGACGGCCCGCTCCCTCCAGCGTCTCCTCCGCTGCCGCCGGAACCGCCCTAGGCGACGGTCCAGCGGTAGCCGAAGCCGGCGTAGTTGTGGATCTGGTCAAAGCTGGTATCGACATCTCGGAACTTCTTGCGGATGCGCTTGATGAAGGTGCGGACGTTGGCGCGATATCCGTCGGTGCCGCTGCCGGCAAGGAAGTCCTTGCCGTGCACGAGGTCGTAAAGCTCGCGGTAAGAGACGTCCTCGCCGGGCTTCAGCGCGAGCTGAGAGACCATGTGGAATTCGGTCAGGGTGAGGTCGATCGCCTGCCCGCCCCAGAAGGCGCGGTTGATGTCGAAGCGCAGCTCCAGCGCGCCCAGGCGCACCTGCGCCGGCTGCGGCTGCTGCGCCGGGTCGGGAAGCGGACGCTGCCCCTCGACGATGATCTCGATGCGCTTCACCAGGATCGAGAGGCGGCGCGATTTGTCGATAAAGTCGACGGCGCCGCCGGCGAGCGCCGCTTCCTCGTAGATGTCGTCGCTGAGCGCGGTGAGGAAGATCACCGGCGTCATGGTCCCGCGCTCGCGCAGCTCGCGCAGCACTTCGAGCCCGTTCATGCCGGGCATGCGCCAGTCGAGCAGGATGACGTCGGCGGGCTCGCCGGATGCGACGTAGTCGAGCGTCGCCGGACCATTGGTGAAGGTGGTGACCGCGAAGCCCTCGTCCACGAGATTGAGGCTCAGCGACTCCCGGAACTCGTCGTCGTCGTCAACGAGGAGGATTCGAACCGGTCGAATGGCCTGCATCGGCTTGGTGCTCGGCGACGAGCTCGGCGAAGCACCGGTTTGGAGCTGGATCGGCTGATTCATGAGTCCTAACCTCGTAATGTAGAGCCCGCATCACCTGGCTCTGTAGGTCGAGATAAAAGTATACCTCAAGATCGCAATCGGGGCTGGCGTAGTGCCAGATGGTGGCGGGCGGCGCCTGTCGCCGCTCGCTCGGCACGCCGAGCAGCGCTTCGGTCTGCGGCTGATCAAGACCGATCAGGCGGTGAGCGTCGCCGCTCTCGCCCTGGCCCGGCTCAACCTTCGCCGTTTCCATCGGCGTCGATGCCTCAACCGGCTGGACGGATCCGGGCGGCGGCGGCTTGTGCGGCGGGGGCGGCGGCATCGGCGCCGGCGGCGGCGCCTCGACGGGCGCGGTCGCCTCGACCGGGGGCGGCGGCGCGGGGGGTGGTGGCTCTGCGCACGCCGACAGTGCCAGCAGGCCGATCCCCGCCCCAATAATGCCACATCTCCGCGTCATCACCGGCTCCGCGTCGCGCGCTCCGAGCCTGTTTTGGCCCGCTCTCCAGGTCGCCGCCAGTGTAGTAAAGAATGCGTTAACCATGGCAAAAAGGCCCGACTTTTCTTTTCGAGGGAAACACGGCGGCAACGTCGCAGCGGGGGAGAATATGCTAAGGGGTCGTCGCAGCGGAATGTGCAAAAGGGGTAAGGCGTGAGTGTGATGGCGACGGCGTCGGCAAGCGTGCCCCATGAGCTTCGATGCCTCGATCTCGCGGCGCTGAGCCGCGCGCCGCGCAGCGATGATCCCTTTCCTCACGTCATCGTGCCCGGCTTCGTGCCGGCGGCGTCGGGCCGTGCGATCTCCGCCGACTATCCTGCGGTCACGCGCGCCGGCAGCTTTCCGGTCGGCGAGCTCAGCTACGGCGCCGGCTTCCGCACGTTTCTCGCCGAGCTCGAAGGTCCGGAGTTTCGCGCTGCGATCGAGCGCAAGTTCGATATCGATCTGGCCGGTCGTCCGACCATGGTGACGGTGCGCGGCCATGCGCGCGCCCGCGACGGCCGCATCCACAACGACAGCCGCAGCAAGCTCATCACGGTGCTCATCTACATGAACGAGGCCTGGGAGGCCAAAGGTGGTCGCCTCCGGCTGCTGCGCTCGCACGACAACATCGAGGACGTGGTGGCGGAAGTGCCGCCGCAGGCGGGGACGCTGCTCGCGTTCCGGGTCACCGACAATTCCTGGCATGGGCATCTGCCGATCAGCGGACCGCGCCGCGTGGTGCAGCTCAACTGGGTGACAAGCGCCGCGGTCGTTCGCCGTGAGCGCGCCCGGCACGGACTCTCGGCGCGGGTAAAGCGGTTCTTCGCGCGGCTTCGCTAGCGCGCGCTCAGTGGGTGAGGCCGAGGATCTGCGAGGACGCGTTCGGACCCTGCAGCATCATCACCATGAAGATCGCTTGGCGGTCGGCGCTCGTCATCGGCCGCGGCGTCACCGCGCTCGGCCGCCGCTGTGCCGCCGGCGCCATCGCGGTGTCGGCTGACGAGGCTTCGACATCGCTGCTGACGATGGGCGCCACGAGGCTGCGCGAGATCGCCTGGGTGCTGGGGAGCGCGAGACCGATCGCAAGTCCGAGCGCGAGAGCGACGAGCCGGCGCCGCGGCACGGAGAGCGCACTGTCGGCCAGCTGCTGAAGCCTTCGATGTTTGACTGTGGCTGCCATGACCTGCTCCACCATCGGTGTCTTAGGAGCTCACGAAGCCGCGACGGAATCCAGTTCTATCGAGGCGGGTTTTAGTAAAACTGGTTTCCGATCAGGGAGTTCCCTAACAACCTGCAGCTTTGCTGTCGGCTCTTCGCCGGACCGGCTTGCAGTCCTTGCCGCGGCGGTTGCTTCTGAATGCCGCTGTAGGGGTCAAATGGAGCCCTGCTATCGATGGTGGTTCTATTTGCCGTGCGGTCCCATTTATTGAGTCGGTAGGGGGTACATGATTTTGACACCCCGGAACCGCGCGCGTTAATCACGTTCTTTTTTGACACAGCACGCGCCGACTTCTACATTGCGCGCCACTTGCTTCCGAACGGCCCGTTAACCTTTGCCGCGACGGGTACCCCTAAAGAGAAGCGGGAGGAAAACGATGAGCCAGCGAGATCTGGAGGTTGCAGTGACCCAGAAGCAGGCCCTGGAAGACGCCAGCGTCATCGACCATCTGGTCCGGGTGTTTTCCCCTCAGACGCTCTCCAGCGTTGAGACGGTTGAAGAGAGCGCCGCTCAGGGCGAAGAAGAGTCGTACCGGCTGCCGCCGACCGCGATCTACGATCAGATCCGCCGGGGCGGGATCCGTCGTGACGACGGGCTCCGAGCGCTGCTGCTGGGCGAGTAAGCGACGCACGCCATTCCTGGATAAGGACTACAAACCCCGCCGCTTCCGGCGGGGTTTTTGTTTGCCGGTCTCCGTCGATGCGGGAAGCGGCGTCCTGAAATGGCGAGGAGGCCAGGCCGCCCGCGACCTGACCTCCTCGGAACTGGCTCCCCGGGCCGGACTCGAACCAGCGACCCAGCGGTTAACAGCCGCTTGCTCTACCAACTGAGCTACCGGGGAATACCACGGCGCATAAAGCCGGGTGTCCCGGCTCCCATGGCGCGTTGACGCCCTGGGGCGATGGAGGCGGGCCTTATAACAGAGCGCTTTCCCCGGCGCTACTGCCGCCTCGCGACCGCGCGACGGAGCGGCTCAAGGCGTCGCGGCGATGCCATTGCCATCGCCATAGAGCGCCAGGATCTTCTGCACGTAGGCGCGGGTCTCGGCATAGGGCGGAATGCCGCCATAGCGGTCGACCGCCTTCTCGCCGGCATTGTAGGCGGCAAGCGCCAGAGAGAGGTTGCCGTCGAAGCGCGCCAGCAGCCAGCGCAGGTATTTCGCGCCGCCGCGGATGTTCTCCGCGGGCTCGAAGACGTCGCCGACGCGGAAGCGCTCGGCCGTGCCGCCGGTCAGCTGCATCAGGCCTTGCGCGCCCTTCGGCGAGATGGCGTCGCTCTGGAACGCGGATTCAGTGGCGATGACCGCAGTCAGCAGAGCGGGATCGAGCTTGAACTCGGCGGCGATCTTGGTGACGAGGCCGGCGATCTTCGCCGGCAGCACCGGATGCGGCTTCGTCGGCGCCGGCGCGGCGCAGCCCTGGGCCTCGGCCGCAGGCACGTCGCTCAGCACGGCAAGAAGGCGCGGTGCTTGCGGATTGCCGCGCTCCGCGGCGAGGCGCAGCCAGGCGACGCCCACCGCGTCGTTGCGCTGGACGCCGCGCGCGTTCAGGTACATCCAGCCGATGCTGAAGGCGGCGTCCGCCGATCCCTGCCGGGCGGCGTCGCAGTAGAGCGCGAGCGCGCGGTCATAGTCGCGCGGCACGCCCTCGGCGTGCTCGTAGCGCAGTCCTTGCGCGAAGAGCGCCGCCGGATCCTCCGCCCGCGCCGGCCGTGCCGCGGCGGCGAGCACGCCGAGGAGAAGGGCGGCAATCACCGACAGTCGATACGAATGCGGCCGCATGGCCGATCATCCGCAAGATCCGGGCCAGGGTGATTCTCGCCGCTGATTCAAGGCATTGCCGAATCGAGGTCGGATCGGCGGGGAGATCTGTCAAAAGCGCCGACGGTTAACGGCGCGGCCTCACCCGCCAGCGTGGAGGCCGGAAGCGGAATCGAACCGCTGTACGAGGATTTGCAGTCCTCTGCATAGCCACTCTGCCATCCGGCCGGGATCGCGGGCGGTCTTATATGCCGTTGGCGCCCCCGGGGGTCAAGGAACCCGGCTGGCGCAGCGGGCCGATTGTTGAGTTTCGCCCACCCCGACGATATAAAGCGTGCCGGCAATGGTTTTCGCGGCGATTTCAGGGGCCTCATGATCGACTATGCCGCCGCTCGGCTGAACATGGTCGAGGGCCAGCTGCGCACCAACGGAATCACCGATCCCACCTTGCTGGGCGCTTTCCTGACGGTGCCGCGCGAGCGCTTCGTCCCCGCCGCCTTCACCGGCGCGGCCTATGTGGACGAGGACATCCCGCTGGGCCGCGGCCGCTTCCTGCTGGAACCCCTGGTGCTGGCGCGCCTCATCCGCATCGCCGAGGTCGGCCGCGAGGAGCGGGCGCTCTTCGTCGGCGCCGGCAGCGGCTATGGCGCGGCGGTGCTGGCTCAGGTGGCGGCCTCCGTGGTGGCGCTGGAGAGCGATCCGGCATTGGCAGAGATGGCGCGCAAGGCCTGCGCCGAGCTCGGCTATGCCAATGTGAGCGTCGTCGAGGGGCCGCTCGAAAAGGGGCATAGCCCCGGCGCGCCCTATCATGTGATCCTGTTCGGCGGCGCGATCGCCGATCCGCCG
This sequence comes from Allostellaceae bacterium, assembly GCA_035507155.1. Classification (GTDB taxonomy): domain Bacteria; phylum Pseudomonadota; class Alphaproteobacteria; order ATCC43930; family CGMCC-115725; genus DASZHJ01. The sequence continues at coordinate 9,298 of DATJOK010000174.1, read as the reverse complement.
GCGGCATTCGCCCGCCAGCTCGCCGAAGGGGGCCGGATGGCCGCGGTGCTGCGGCCCGATGCGGCGGTGGGCAAGGCGACGCTGATGCGGCGCGCCGGCACGGTGCTGTCGCGGCGGGTGGCTTTCGACGCGGCGGCGCCGATGCTGCCGGGTCTCGCGCCGGAGCCGAGCTTCCAGTTCTGAGGGGTCATCCTCGATGCGCCTGCCCTCCGCTGCTTTGCTCGTGCTCGGCGTCTGCGGTGGATTTGCATCGGCGGCCAGAGCCGAGACGCTGACCGAGGCGCTCACCGAGGCCTATCAATACAATCCGCAGATCCTGGCGCAGCGCGCGCACCTGCGCGCCACCGATGAAGGCGTGCCGCAGGCGCTCTCGGGCTGGCGGCCGACGGTGCAGTTCACCGGCTCGGCGGGCTCGGCGATCATCAGCGGGCATCCAGTGGTGCCGGGAACGGACGATCCCGACCAGTCGCTGACGCCGCGCAGTCTCGATCTCAACCTGACGCAGCCGGTCTATACCGGCGGCCGGGTCGGGGCTCTCCGCGACGAGGCCGAGCACAATGTGCAGGCCGACCGCGCGCGCACGCAGCTGATCGAGGAGCAGGTGCTGTTCAGCGTGGCGCAGGCCTATCTCGACGTCGTCCGCGACCAGGCGACGGTCGATCTCAACATCAACAACGAGCAGGTGCTGCGCCGCCAGCTCGAAGCCACCAACGACCAGTTCCGAGTCGGCGAGGTGACCCGCACCGACGTGGCGCAGGCGGAATCCCGTCTCGCGCTGGCGACCGCCGACCGCGTCCAGGCCGAGGGCAATCTCCGCTCCAGCCGCGCCAATTACGAGCGCGCCGTCGGCCATCCGCCGGGCAAGCTCAGCGCTCCCACCGAGCAGCCGATCCTGCCGGCGACCCTCGATGAGGGGATTGCGATCTCCGTGCAGAACAACCCGAATGTCGTGGTCGCGCTCTACACGCAGAAGGCCGGCGAGGACAACGTCCGCGCGATCCGCGACCAGCTGCTGCCGCAGATCGCCGTGGTCGGCGACCTCAACCGGCAGATCGAGACCCAGGTCGCCAGCCGCGAGACCTCGGAGGCGTCGCTGATCGCCCGCATGACCGTGCCGCTCTATGAAGGCGGCAACATCTACTCGCAGACCCGGCAGGCGAAGCAGAGCGTGAGCCAGTTCCGCAGCCAGGTGCTTGATGCCCAGCAGGCAGCGACCCAGAGCGTCACCCGGGACTGGCAGACCATTCAGGCCCTGCGTGCCCGGGTACGCTCCCTCGGCTCCACCATCTCGGCGGCGGCGATCGCCCTCGAGGGGGTCCGGCAGGAGTCGCAGGTGGGCTCGCGCACCATCCTCGACGTCCTCAACGCCGAGCAGGAGCTTTTTACCGACCGGGTGACGCTGGTGCAGGCGCAGCACGACCTCGCCATCGCCGAGTATGACCTCACCCAGCAGATCGGCCGGCTGACCGCCCAGGATCTGAAGCTGCCGACCGAATACTACGACGTCGACACGCACTACAAAGCGGTCCACGACAAATGGATCGGCTTCGGAGCGAAGGACCAGTAAGGCTCGGATTCGTTGTAATCGCTGGTATTCGCTCGCGATTTCGCATAGGCTGCGCCGATTAGCAACGATCGACCGGTCGGCATGTCTGACGCCAAGAGCCAGCACGAACCGTCAATGGAGGAGATTCTCGCCTCCATCAGGCGCATTATTGCCGAGGATGGCGAAACGCCGGCGCCCGCCGCGCCAGCGGCCACCCCGGCACCGGCGAACCGCGAGGACGAGATCCTGGAGCTGACCGAGGTGGTCGGCGAGGACGGCGCGGTGAAGAAGGTCGAGGAACCTCCAGAGGAGGTGGCCGAGGAAATGGCTGAGCCCGAACCCGAGCCCCCGCCCTCGATGGAGATGGCGGCTCCGGAGATGGAGCCGGAGCCCGAGCCGATGAACGGCAAGGAGCGGCTGGTCTCCGATGCTGCGGCGGCGGCGTCGCTGGCGGCGCTCTCGCAGCTCAACCAGCTCAACAAACCCAAGGCAGAAAAGCGTATGAGCGACATCCCGCTGGGCGAAGGCCAGAGAACCATCGAGGACATGGTGCGCGAGATGCTGCGGCCGCTGCTCAAGGACTGGCTTGATTCCAATCTTCCGGAGCTGGTCGAGCGCATCGTGCACGACGAGGTTCAGCGGCTGGTACGCGACATGCGCGGACGCTGATCGGCGCCGCCTCACGGCCGCGCCCGGCGCGCGGCACATCGGCGCCGAATGCGCGCCGCTCACCAGTTCTCCATACTAACCCGCGATGAGCCGCGACGAGCGTTCGGCGATGCTTGACAAGACCTTCAATCCCGCCGAGGTGCAGGCGAAGTTCTATGCCGCCTGGGAGAAGGCAAACGCCTTCGACAGCCACCCAGACTCCAAGGCCGAGCCCTATACCATCATGATGCCGCCGCCCAACGTTACGGGCAGCCTGCATATGGGGCACGCGCTCACCTTCACCCTGCAAGACATCCTGATCCGCTATCAGCGCATGCGCGGTCGCGACGCGCTCTGGCAGCCCGGCACCGACCATGCGGGGATCGCGACCCAGATGGTAGTGGAGCGCCAACTGGCTCAGGAGCAGTCGAGCCGGATGAAGCTCGGCCGCGACAAATTCGTCGAGCGCGTCTGGCAGTGGAAGGCGGAATCCGGCGGCACCATCACGCGGCAGCTGCGCGCGCTCGGCGCCTCCGCCGACTGGCGCCGCGAGCGCTTCACCATGGACGAGGGTCTCTCGGCCGCCGTCCGCAGGGTGTTCGTCAAGCTGCACCGGGATGGGCTCATCTACCGCGACAAGCGGCTGGTGAATTGGGACCCGAAGCTCCACACCGCGGTCTCCGACCTCGAGGTGGAGAGCCACGAGACCAAGGGCCAGCTCTGGCACTTCAAGTATCCGATCGAGGGCGCGCCCGGCGAGTTCATCGTGGTGGCCACGACGCGGCCGGAGACCATGCTGGGCGACACCGGCGTTGCCGTGCATCCGGACGACGAGCGCTACAAGCGCCTCGTCGGCAGGCACGCGATCCTGCCGCTGGTCGATCGCCGCATCCCGATCGTCGCCGACGACTACGCCGATCCCGCCACCGGCACCGGCGCGGTGAAGATCACCCCGGCGCACGACTTCAACGATTTCCAGGTCGGGCGTCGGCACGATCTGCCGCTCATCAACGTGCTCGACCGCGACGCGCGGCTCAACGACGAGGTACCGGCGGCCTATCGCGGCCTCGACCGTTTCGAGGCGCGGAAGCGCATCGTCGCCGACATGGAAGCGCTTGGTCTCGTCGAGAAGGTCGAGCCGCACACCCACATGGTGCCGCATGGCGACCGCTCCGGCGTGGTGCTGGAGCCCTGGCTCACCGACCAGTGGTTCTGCGATGCCAAGACCCTGGCGCAGGCGCCGATCGCCGCCGTCGAGAGCGGCCGCACCGTTTTCGTGCCGAAGATGTGGGAGAACACCTTCTTCGAGTGGATGCGCAACATCCAGCCCTGGTGCATCTCGCGCCAGCTCTGGTGGGGCCACCAGATCCCCGCGTGGTACGGGCCCGACGGCACCATCTTCGTCGAGGAGAGCGAGGCGGAGGCGCAAGCGGCAGCGGCGAAGCATTACGGCAAGCCCGCGAAGCTCGAGCGCGATCCCGACGTACTCGATACCTGGTTCTCCTCCGCGCTCTGGCCGTTCTCGACCTTGGGTTGGCCGGAAGAGACGAAGGAGCTCAAGCGCTACTATCCCGGTGACGTGCTGGTGACCGGCTTCGACATCATCTTCTTCTGGGTCGCCCGGATGATGATGATGGGCCACCAGTTCATGGGCGACGTGCCGTTCCGCACCGTCTACATCCACGCCCTCGTTCGCGACGAGCGCGGGCAGAAGATGTCGAAGTCCAAGGGCAACATCATCGATCCCCTGGACCTGATCGAGCGCTATGGCTGCGACGCGCTGCGCTTCACGCTGGCAGCGCTCGCCGCGCAGGGCCGCGATATCAAGCTCGCCGAGAGCCGCGTCGAGGGCTACCGCAACTTCGCCACCAAGCTCTGGAACGCGGTGCGCTTCGCCGAAATGAACGGTTGCGCGCTCGATCCGGGTTTCGATCCCGCCAGCTGCCGGCAGACGGTCAACCGCTGGATCGTCGGCGCGCTCGCCGATACCGCCACTCGTGTCGGCACCGCCATCGACGAGTTCAAGTTCAACGACGCCGCCGGCGCGCTCTACCAGTTCACCTGGGGCAGCTTCTGCGACTGGTATCTGGAATTCACCAAGCCGATCCTCACCGGCGCCGACGCGGCCGCGAAGGCGGAGACCCGTGCCGTCACCTCCTGGGTGCTGGCGCAGGTGGTGCATCTCCTGCATCCGATCATGCCATTCCTCACCGAGGCGATCTGGGAGCATCTCTCCGCCGGCAAGTCGGGGCTCCTCATCACCGCCCACTGGCCGGATCTCACGGGCTTGCCGCGCGACGCCGCGGCGATGGCGGAGATGGACTGGGTGGTGAGCCTGATCTCCTCCGTCCGCGGCGTGCGCTCGGAGATGAACGTCCCCGCCGGCGCCGAGATCCAAAGCTGTATCCGGCCCGAGAAGCCGGAGGTGCCGGAACGCCTCGCGCGCCACGGCGATGCCGTGCGCCGGCTCGCCCGGCTCAAGAGCATCGACACCGCGGAAGGTGCGGGCTGGGAGTCGATGGCGCGGCAGGCGATGCAGGTCGTGGTGGAGGGCGCCACGCTCTTCCTCGATCTTGCGAGCGCCGTCGATCTGGCGAAGGAACGCGGCCGCCTGCAGAAGGAGGCCGCTGCCGTCTCCGGCGAGCTCGAGAAGATCGCCCGCAAGCTCGGCAACGAGCAGTTCCTCGCCAAGGCCAAGCCCGAGGTGATCGAGGAGCAGCGCGAGCGCCATGCCGAGGGCGAGGCGGCGCTCGCCCGGATCAAGACCGCGCTGGAGCGCCTCGGCGCGGGCTGAGCCCTGCAAATGGCAGCATTTCCCGCTTTACGCTAGGCTTGCCGGCGGGACCGGCGGAGGGCCGGCCTCGATCGCGTCGCGGGCAGCGCAAGCCCGCGCAAAGGGGGGAACATGGACATCGTCTCGCGCGTCAAGAACATCCTGCGCACGCCCAGGACGGAGTGGCCGCTGATCGCCGGCGAGCCTGCCACGATCGGCAGCCTCTACAATGGCTACATCATACCGCTCGCCGCGATCGGACCAGTCGCGACGCTGGCGGCCTTCACTCTCGGCGGCGCCTTTGGCGGCGGCATCCTCTTCGTCATCATCGGCTACGCGCTGAGCCTGGTGGCGGTCTATGTGACCGCCCTGGTCTTCAGCAAGCTCGCGCCGTCCTTCGGCGGTCGCGACGACCTGGTGCAGGGCCTGAAGCTCGCGGCCTATTCGTCGACGGCGGTCTGGGTCGCGGCGGTCCTGCACATCCTCGCCTTGATTCCCGGCGTCGCGTATGTGACCTCCCTGGTGCTGCTCGCCGCGGCGATCTACACGATCTATCTCTTCTATCTAGGCGCATCGCCGGTGCTCGGGATCCCCGAGGACAAGGCGGCGATCTTCACCCTCGTCGCCATCATCGTCGTCGTCGTGGTTTATCTGGTGCTGAGCGCCGTGGTCGGCTTCCTGATCGGCGGCGGCATGCACATGATGATGTAGCCGCGGGCTCCGCGCGTCAGAGGCCCGGCGCGATGAAGTCGGGCCAGATGCCGCTCTCGGCGGCAAGCGAGAGGGGATCGCGGCCGGCAAGGAAGCCGCCCTCCACCAGCATCGCCTTGCAGCCCGCGGCGCGGGCGCCGAGGATGTCGGTATGGAGCGTGTCGCCGACACAGAGCACGCGCTCCGGCGAAACGCCGGTGCCGTCGAGCGCACGACGATAGATCGCCTGCTCGGGCTTGCCGCAGAAGATCGGCGCTATGCCGATCTTCTCGGCGAGGCGGTGAGCGTAGAAGCCGGGCTCGGCGTTGAGGTGGAGGGCGCCCGGCGAGGCGATGTCGGGATTGCAGACGACGAGCGGCCGCGGCTGGCGCAGGAGGCTCGCGGCGAGCAGTGCCTGGCGCTCCTCGCTCCAGCCGTCGCTCGACAGAAAGACGAAGCCGGAAACCCGATCATAGGCCGTGGCGTCGTCGCCGAGCGGCTGCATCGGCACCGGCAGCGGCGGGACGGGCGGGTCGGCGATCAGACCGATGGGATCCGGCAGCGCAAGCCGGGCGAGCGTATCAGGCAAGAGGTCGAGGCCGGCGACGATCTCCGCGGCGGTGAAGTCGTAGCCGCGCCGGCGGTGATTGGCGACCGCGCGCGCCTTCTCGCCGCTGGCGTCGTTGCTGAGCACGCGCAACGGCAGGCCGGCGGCGCGCAGCGCGCCGACCGCCGTCACCGCACGCGCGATCGGCACGTCGCCGAGGTTGAGCACGCCCCAGGCGTCGAGGATCAAAAGGTCGAAGCGCTCGACGATGGCACCGACGCCCTCGACCCGAAGCGGGGTCGTCGCCGGCGCCTTGACGGGAAGTCGGGTCTCGGCGCGACGATAGGCGCGCCAGGCTCTCTCGAAGGTGATCAGCGGCAAGCGGGCTCCTCAGAAGGTCCGCCGTTCTAGCCGGTGAGCCATGCGCTGCCAAGCGCGAGGACGGGCTGGTCCGTCGCCCGGGGGCTCGGTATGGTGCCGGCGAGTCGATCCGAAGTAGGGGAGGCAACCATGCCCGACGACGTCAAGAATCCGGCCATCGACAAGAGCAAGCTGCCGAGCCGGCACGTCACCGAGGGGCCGGAGCGGGCGCCGCACCGCTCCTACCTCTACGCCATGGGCCTCACCGACGAGCAGATCCATCAGCCGCTGGTGGGCGTCGCCACCACCTGGAACGAGGCCGCGCCCTGCAACATCGCGCTCGCCCGCCAGGCGCAGGCGGCGAAGAAGGGCGTCGCTGCCGCCAAGGGAACGCCGCGCGAGTTCACCACCATCACCGTCACCGACGGCATGGCGATGGGCCATGCGGGGATGAAGGCTTCGCTGGTGTCCCGCGAGGTGATCGCTGATTCGATCGAGCTCACCGTGCGCGGCCATTGCTACGACGCTCTCGTGGGATTCGCCGGCTGCGACAAGTCGCTGCCGGGCGTGATGATGGCAATGCTGCGCCTCAACATACCCTCGGTCTTCATGTATGGCGGCTCCATTCTGCCCGGCCGCTTCCGCGGCAAGGACGTCACCGTGCAGGACGTCTTCGAGGCCGTCGGCATGCACAGCGCCGGCAAGATGAATGACGCCGACCTGCACGAGCTCGAATGCGTCGCCTGTCCGTCCTCGGGCTCCTGCGGCGGCCAGTTCACGGCCAACACCATGGCCTGCGTCTCCGAGGCGATCGGCATCGCGCTCCCGGGATCGGCGGGCGCGCCGGCGCCCTACGACAACCGCGACGCCTATGCGGAGGCCTCGGGCGAGGCGGTGATGAACCTGCTGCGCCGCGGCATCCGCCCGCGCGACATCTGCACCCGCAAGGCCTTCGAGAACGCGGCGATGGTGGTGGCGGCGACCGGCGGCTCGACCAATGGCGGCCTCCACCTGCCGGCGATGGCGCATGAGGCGGGCATCGATTTCGATCTCCACGCGGTCACCGAGATCTTCAAGCGCACGCCCTACATCGCCGACCTGAAGCCCGGCGGTCGCTATGTCGCCAAGGATCTCTTCGAGGTGGGCGGCGTCGCCGTGGTGATGAAAGCGCTGCTCGAGGGCGGCTATCTGCACGGTGACTGCATGACCGTCACGGGCAAGACCATCGGCGAGAATCTCCGCGACGTGGTGGTGTCGAAGAGTCAGGACGTGGTGCGGCCGACCTCGGCGCCGCTGTCGCCGACCGGCGGCGTCGTGGGCTTGCACGGCAACCTCGCGCCGCAGGGCGCGATCGTGAAGGTTGCCGGCATGAAGAACCTCAGGTTCCGCGGGCCGGCGCGCGTCTTCGAGCGCGAGGAGGACTGCTTCGCCGCGGTCGAGAAGCGCGACTACAAGGAAGGCCAGGTGCTGGTGATCCGCAACGAGGGCCCGCGCGGCGGGCCGGGCATGCGCGAGATGCTGGCGACCACCGCGGCGATCTACGGCCAGGGCATGGGTGACAAGGTGGCGCTCATCACCGACGGCCGCTTCTCCGGCGCGACGCGCGGCTTCTGCGTTGGCCATGTGGGGCCGGAGGCGGCGGTGGGCGGCCCGATCGGTCTCCTCAGGGACGGCGACATGATCGTCCTCGATGCGGAGAAGGGCACTCTCACGGTGGAACTTTCCGAGGCGGAGCTCGCCGAGCGCCGCAAGGGCTGGAAACCGCGCCAGCACGAGTACCAGTCCGGCGCGATCTGGCGCTATGCCCAGACCGTGGGCGACGCGGAGAAGGGCGCCGTCACCCATCCCGGCGGCAAGGCCGAGACCCACGTCTACGCCGATACCTGAGCGGGCGCGGCACCGCGGTTAGCGATGGCTTAAGCATATTGCGGCGTACTCCCTGTGGCCGGCGGCCGTACAAGGCTGCCCGCGGGGAGCGCGCTCGTGAACTCAGCCGATATCGCCGTCGCGAAGCCGCGCGAGCGCTTCCTCACCTGGGACCTGAGGGCGTGGAGTGTGGTCGGTCTCTGCGTGCTCGCGGTCGGCCTGCGCCTGATCCCGATCCTCGTCTATCCCAGCATCTTCTATCCAGACGAGATCTTTCAGACGATCGAGCAGGCGCATCGCATCGTCTTCGGCTTCGGCCTCGTGCCCTGGGAATTCCAGGTCGGTGCCCGCTCGCTGCTGCTGCCCGATGCGATCGCCGGATTGATGGCGCTGGCGCGGCTCTTCGGGGGCGGCGCCGGCGTCTATCTCCCTCTCATCGCCGGCTCGCTGGCCGCGCTCTCGCTGGCGAGCGTTCTCTGCGGCTTCCTTTGGGCCCGTCGCCTCACCGGTTTCGCCGGCGGCCTGGTCGCGGCGGCGGCGATCGCGGTCTGGCCCGACGGGATCTATTTCGATGCTCGTGCCTTCAACGAGGTCGTGGCGGGCCACGTCATGCTCGTCGCGCTCTTTCTTGCCACCGGCGATGCCGCCGCGCCGACGCGGCGGCGCCTCTTCATCCTCGGCGCCCTCCTCGGTCTCGCCCTTGTTCTGCGGCCGCAGCTCGGGCCCGCGCTGGCCGTCGTCGCGCTCTGGGTCGCCTGGCCGGCGCCCCGCTCGCGTCTGCTGCCGATGGCGCTCGGCGCCGGGCTGGTGCTGGCGCTCGACGCCGGCTTCGATACGGTCACCCTCGGCTATCCCTTCGCCTGGCTGC
>DATJOK010000173.1:0-22882 GCA_035507155.1 Allostellaceae bacterium | reverse complement strand
GGACGCCGTAGACCTTCTCGAAGGCGTCGACGAGCTGCGTCCCGATGTCGTCGTCTGCCCAGGCCGGCGCGGCCGAGACGGCAATCGACAGCAACATCGCCGCGAGCGCGACGCCGGTTTTGACCTGGCTCATTCTCCCGTTTCTCCCTGTTCTGGAAAGCAGCGCAGGCTGAGAGCTAGCGGCGCGGCACCGGGGCCGCTAGGGGGATCTTGCTGAAATTTCCGTGAGCCGATGGAACCGATCGCCGCGGGCGATGAGACGGCCGGCTGCGGCCAGCATCTGTGCTTTGGAGTGTGCTGGGCTTTGGAGTGCGCTGGTTGCGATTTATATTCCTGTTTCGTTCTTGACGTTTCCGGCGATCTGCCAGGCGCAGATCCGGCGCCGCTTCAGCCGGCAAGAACACAAGCGCTGCGCCGAGCTGACCCCGCGCAAGCCCGACTGCACCTGAGAAGACAAGACCTCCTCAGACCGCCACCGCGTGGCGGCCGGCGGCGGGATCGAGATAGGCGTCGAAGGCGGCGGCGACGCAGCGGAGCAGCGGGCGCGAGCCCTCGGGGACGATGACCGTGCGGCCGGTGAGGTCGACGAGGCCGTCCGCCGCCATCGGCGCCAGCGCCGCAAGCGCGCCGTCGAGCGCGGTGGCGCCGAGCCCATGGCGGTGCAGCACCGCTGCGACATCGACCCGGAGATCGCACATCAGCCGCTCGATCACCTCGCGCCGCAGCCGGTCGTCGGCATCGAGCGCGATGCCGCGGGCGGTGGCGAGCCGCCCCTCCTCCAGCGAGCGCCGCCAGGCCGGCAGATCCGCCGTATTCTGGACATAGCCCTGGGGCAGCTCGCCGATCGCCGAGGCGCCGAAGCCGATGAGGGCGTCCGCGGGATCGTCGGTATAGCCCTGGAAGTTGCGCCGGAGCCGTCCTTCCGCCTGCGCCACCGCCAGCGCATCCCCGGCCCTCGCATAGTGGTCGAGGCCGATGCGGCGGAAGCCGGCGCCGACCAGCACCTCGGCGATGGTCCGCTCCTGGCGGAAGCGCTCCGCCGGACCCGGCAGCGCCGCCGCGTCGATCAGCCGCTGATGCCGCTTCATCGCGGGCACATGGGCATAGCCGAAGACCGCGAGCCGGTCCGGCGCGAGGCCGAGCACCGCCGTCACCGTCTCGCGGCAGGACTCCTGGGTCTCGTGCGGCAATCCATAGAGCAGGTCGATGTTGATCCGGCCGATCCCTGCCGCGCGCAGCAGGGCCACCGCCGCGGCGGTCTGCTCCAGACTCTGGATCCGGTTGATGGCGCCCTGCACCTTGGGATCGAAGGATTGGACGCCGAGGCTCGCGCGGGTGACGCCGGCGGCGGCAAGCGCATCGGCCATCTCGGCATCGAGACGGCGCGGGTCGATCTCGACCGCCACCTCCGCCCCCGCATCGACGGCGAAGCGGCGGCGGAGATGCGCCATCATCCGCGCGAAGCCGCCGGGACCGACGATCGTCGGCGTGCCGCCGCCCCAATGGAGGTGCACCGCCGGCCGCGTCGCGCCGAGGCTTCGCGCCACCAGATCGATCTCGGTTTCGAGCAGCGCCAGGTAGAAATCGACCGGCTCGCGGTTGACCGCCACCTTGGTGTGGCAGCCGCAATACCAGCAGAGCTTGCGGCAGAACGGCACATGGAGATAGAGCGAGAGCCGCGCCGTCTCCGGCAACGCCGCAAGCCAGCCGCGATAGGTCTCGCCACCGACCGCGGGCGAGAAATGCGGCGCCGTCGGATAGCTGGTGTAGCGCGGCACCCGCTCGGCCAGATGGGCGCTGATGTCTCCGGGCCTCTCGGCGCTGCTGTCTCTTGGCATCTCGAAGGGGGACTCCGGCCGTTCCGGGGCTCGATTTAGCGGGTCCGGCACGGCCGGTCCTTGCGCTGGATCAAGCATCCGACCCTGGCACCGCTATCTGCCGAGTCATTGATCCCGGTCAATTGCCGGGCCGGTGATAGCTGCTAAAGGGCATCATGTCCCTGATCGACCTCGACGCCTTCCGGCGAGCGCCGCTCGCCCGCGATCCCTTCAGCTACACGGTCGTGCCGGATTTCGTGCCGGCGGCCGAGGCCCGCGCCGTGCAGGCGGATTTCCCCGCCATCCTGCATCCCGGCCTCATGCCGGTGGAGGCCACCAGCTACGGCCCGCGCTTTCGCGAGCTGATCGAGGAGGTCCGCTCGCCGGCGGTGGCGCGCGCCTTCTCGGAGAAGTTCGGCGTCGCGCTCGCGGACCGGCCGATGATGATCACCGTGCGCGGCCGCTGCCAGGAGAAGGACGGCCGCATTCACACCGACAGCGCGGCGAAGCTGGTCACCGCGCTCCTCTATTTCAACGACGCCTGGGAGGCGGAAGGCGGGCGGCTCCGGCTGCTGCGGCAGCCCAATGACCTCGGCGACGTCATCGCCGAGGTGCCGCCCGCCGCCGGCACTCTCGTCGCGTTCCGCCGCGCCGAGAATTCCTTCCACGGGCACAAGCCCTACAGCGGCGTCCGCCGCTACGTCATGTTCAATTGGATGGCGAGCACCCTGGCGGCGAAGCGCGAGATCGCGCGCCATCACCTCTCGGCCCAGGTGAAGCGGCTGTTCTCGCCGGCTCTTGCCGACGCGGAGGCGATGTCGTGACGAAGGGCGCGGCGCCGCTGGAGCGGCATTTCGTCGCCTGCCTCGATAATTCGCGCCGCGAGGCGCGGCCGTTCCGGCACTGGCTGCTGGCGGACGCGCTGCCGGGCAAGACCTGCGCCGCGATCGACGCGCTGCCCTTCAAGCCGCCGGCGATCGACGATACCCGCGGCAAGCGCGAGACTCACAACAGCACGCGGATCTTCTTCGCGCCCGAGCAGCAGCGGCGGTTTCCGGTCTGCGCCGATCTCGCCCAGGCGCTGCAGGACGCGGCGGTGACCTCCGAGATCGAGGCGCGCTGCGAGATCGACCTCGCCGGCAGCCATCTCCGCATCGAGTACTGCCTCGATACCGACGGCTTCTGGCTCGAGCCGCACACCGATATCGGCGCCAAGCTCTTCACCATGCTGATCTACCTCTCGGCGGAGCCGGGCTCCGAGGCTTGGGGCACCGACATCCTCGACGCCGAGAAGCGGGTGGTGGAAACCGCCCCCTACCGGCGGAATTGCGGCCTCATCTTCATTCCCGCCGCCGACACCTGGCACGGCTTCCGCAAGCGGCCGATCTCAGGCGTCCGCCGCTCGCTGATCGTCAACTACGTGAAGCCCGAATGGCGCTCGCGCCACGAGCTCGCCTTTCCGGAGCGGCCGGTTCTCTCGTAGCTCTCAGTTGTCGCCGGTCGCCGCCTGGGTGCGCGCCGGCGCCACCGCGTGCTCCCGCGCGTCGAAGCTCTTCTTCACCAGCCAGAAGTCGAACAGCACGCCGAAGGCGAAAAGCCCGAAGCCGAAGGTGGTCATGCCGACGTCGTAGGCGCCGGAAGCGAGAACCAGGCCGAGGATGGCCAGGAAGACCATCACGAAGCCGATGATCCAGTCGGTCATGGGGGAGTACTCCTTGGTTGCGAGGAAGGTTTGCGGCCGGCGGGCCGCGGCGCGTCCTCGTCGAAGAGGATGCGGCCGGCGGCACCGTCGAGATCGTCGAACTGGCCCGAGCGCAGCGCCCAGAGGAAGGTGATGAGGCCGACCAACCCCATGGCGAGCGCGATCGGGATCAGGAACAGGAGGCCGGTCACGAGCGCCTCCCCAGGCGGAGCGCGTTGGTCACCACCAGGATCGAGGAGGCCGACATCGCCGCCGCCGCGATGAGCGGCGTCACCATCCCCGCCATGGCGAGCGGCACCGCGGCGAGGTTGTAGGCGATCGCGAAGCCGATGTTCTCGCGCACGAGGCGCCCGCTCTGCCGCGCCACCGCCAGCACCTCGGTGACGGCGCCGAGCGACAGGCCCTGGAACACCACGTCCGCCGCGGTCTGGCAGAGATCGGCCGCGGTCGACGGCGACATCGAGACATGAGCGGCGGCCAGCGCCGGCCCGTCGTTGAGCCCGTCGCCCACCATCAGCACCTTGGCGCCCTCCGCGCGCAGGCGATCGAGGGTCCGGCATTTCTCCGCCGGCGCGACACCCGCCTGCCAGTCGGCGATGCCGAGCGCCGCCGCCGCCGCGCGCACCGGCGCCGCGCGGTCGCCTGACAGCAGCAGCACGCGCTTGCCGGCCGACTTGAGCGCCGCCATCACCGCGACGGCATCGGGCCGCAGCTGATCGCTGAAGCGGAAGCGCAGCGGCGCCGCGCCGGGCCGGGCGAGCCAGAGCTCGGGATCACCATCGTCCTGCGCCGCCGTCGCGTCGGCCGCGCACCAGCGGCGGCTGCCGAGCCGGATCTCGCCCGCCGCCGTGCGCCGGCTCAGCCCCTCGCCCGGATGCTCCTCGACGCCGTCGAGCGCCGGCGCGCCGGGCGCGGCACGGCAGAGCGCGCGGCTCAGCGGATGGCGGCTCCGCGCGGCAAGGCCCGCCGCGAGGACGAGGGTCGCGGGATCGAGCGCGGGGTCCGGGCGCAGCTCCGGCTGGCCCAGGGTCAGAGTGCCGGTCTTGTCGAAGACCACCGTATCCACCTCGGCGAGGCGCTCGAGGGCGGTCGCCGATTTCAGCAGGATGCCGCGGCGGAACAGGCGGTTGCTCGCCACCACCTGCACCACCGGCACGGCGAGGCCGAGGGCGCAGGGGCAGGTGATGATGAGGACGGCGACCGCGTTGAGCAGCGCCGCCTGCCAGGGTCCCGCCAGCAGCCAGCCGATGAAGGTGGCGAGCGCCAGCAGATGCACCGCCGGCGCATAGCGCCGCGCGACGCGATCGGAGAGCGCCACCAGCCGCGCCCGGCCGCGCTCGGCGGCTTCCATCAGGCGCACCACCTCGGCGAGGAAGGTGCGCTCGCCGACGGCGGTGACCGCAACGGTGAGCGGTCCACCGATGTTCAGCATGCCCGCCAGCACGTCGCTGCCGGCGGCGACCGGCAGCGGCAGCGTCTCGCCGTCGATCAGGCTCTTGTCGACCGCGGAGCGGCCCTCGCTGACGCGACCGTCGACCGGCACGCGCTCGCCCGCCGCCACCACCACGGTCTCGCCGGCCCTGAGAGTGGCGACCGGACGACGGTGCAGCGTGCCATCGGGGGCGCGCACCGTCGCCGGCGCGGCGCCGAAGCGCAGCAGATGCTCCGCCGCCGAGCGCACGCGGCCGCGCGCGCGGCGGTCGAGGTAGCGGCCGACCAGCAGGAAGAACAGCAGCATCACGACGGACTCGAAATAGGCGTGCTCGCCGGAGCGCGCGGTCTCCCAGAGGCTGAGCCCCGCGGCGAGGAGAACGCCGATCGAGACCGGCACGTCCATGTTGGCGCGACCGACCCGCAGCGCCGCCAGCGCCGAGCGGAAGAACGGCCGGCCGGCGTAGGCCAACGCCGGCAGCGCGATCAGCGCCGAGATCCAATGGAGGAGATCGCGGGTGGCAGGCCCCATCTCGCCGAAGCCGGCCCAGACCGCGATCGAGAGCAGCATGACATTGGCGCTGGCGAATCCCGCCACTGCCAGCGCGCGCAGCAGCGTCTTCTCCTCCGCGGACGCGGTCGCGGCCGCATTCGGATCGAAGGGAACGACGCGGTAGCCGAGGCGCTGGACCAGGCGGACCAGCGGCACCGCGCCCTCGATGCCGCCGCGCCAGGTGAGCGCCAAGCGGCGGCTGGTGAGGTTGACGCGCGCCGAGATCACCGTGGGATCGCGCTGCAGCGCCTGCTCGATGAGCCAGACGCAGGCGGCGCAGTGGAGCCCGTCCACCAGCAGCGACAGCGACGCGGTGCCGTCCTCCGATGCCGCCGCGAAGATCGAGGCGTCCTCCGCCGGCTCCTCCGGCGGCCGCGGCGGGCGGGCGGCGGGATCGAGCACGCGGCCCGTATAATAGCGGCCAAGGCCGCTCTCGCGGATGAAGGCGTAGGCGGCAGCGCAGCCGGCGCAGCAGAACTCGCCGCTGCCGGAAGCGAGGATCGGCGCGCCGCAGTGAGCGCAGGCCGCCGCCGCCGCCGCGCGCGGGATCGCAGTGTCGAGCGTGGCCGTCGAGACGCTCACGGCGTCACGACGCGCTCGGCGAATTCATAGCTCGCGCCGTCGCGGAGCGCCGTGACGCGCAGTTCCCACTGGCCCGGCCGGGCGAGCACCACCGGCGCCTCGTAGGTGCCGTCGCCCGCCGGCTGCAGCGTCACCACGCGCTCCGGCAGCGGCTCGATCGGCCGCACCAGATCGACGTTGACCCTGAGGCCGGCGAGCGGCGCACCCCCTTTGTCGGTGAAGCGCGCGACCAGCCTGCCGTCGAGCCCGGCTTTCGGCGCGAACTTGATCGTCGCGTGCCAGCCGAGCGCGTCCTGCGCCGCGCCCCGGGCCAGGACCTCGTTGTAGCCGTTGCCAAGCTCGAAGGGATGCTCGGTGACGAGGCCGTTGTCGGAATGGAGCGCGAAATAGGCGAGCGCGCCGTTCACCGCGAAGACGATCAGGAAACAGCCGGCCATCGCCCAGGGAACCCAGCGGCAGTCCGCGAAGGATGGCATCAATCGGCGCATCGCACGCACTCCCCTATCTGGCCGGACCGCGGAAGGTCGTCTTGTAGGTGACGGTCTCGCCGTCCTCCCGCGCCTTGGCGAGGAAGGTGAAAGGCGTCTCGGTCTGGGTCGGATGCTTCACGTGCACGTAGGCGTGGAAGGTGCCGACGCCGTCGTCCTTCACCGTGAGCGGCACGCCCTCCTCGACGGAGATCGCCGGTTCCTCGCCCTCGGCGATCTGCAGGGTCGCGTCCGTCAGACCCTTGGCCGTGAGCTGGAAGTGCCGCGTCTGCATGCTCTTGTTCTGGATCCGGATGGTGAAGCTGTTGCTGACCGAGCCGTCGGAGAGACGGACGAACAGCGGATTGCGGTCCGCGAGCGCGGTCAGGGTGGCGGTGCCGCGGGTGAGCAGCGTCGCCGCCATGATGCCGACCGCCACCAGCATGACGAGGGTATAGACGATGGTGCGCGGGCGGATGAGGCGGGGATGCGCGGTGCGACCGGCGCGATGGGCGATCAGGTTCGCCGCGGTATCGAAGCTGATGAGGCCGCGCGGCCGCTCCACATGGTCCATGATCTCGTCGCAGGCATCGATGCAGAGGCCGCAGCCGATGCATTCGAGCTGCAGCCCGTCGCGGATGTCGATGCCGGTCGGGCAGACCTGTACGCAGGCGCGGCAGTCGACGCAGTCGCCGTGACCTTCCCAGCTCTCGCCCTTGCGATGCTTGCCGCGCGGCTCGCCGCGCCAGTCGCGGTAGGTGACGGTGAGCGTCTGCTCGTCCACCATCGCCGACTGGAAGCGCGGCCAGGGGCACATGTAGGTGCAGACCTGCTCGCGCGCCCAGCCCGCCAGCAGGTATGTCGTCGCGGTGAAGAGGCCGAAGAAGAAATAGACCGCGGTCGAGGCCTCGCCGGTCAGCACGTCGCGGGTGACCGTCGGCGCGTCGTTGAAATACATGATCCAGGCGCCGCCGGTCGCCGCCGCGATCGCGAGCCAGATGCCGTGCTTGGCGGCCTTCCGGCCGAGCTTCGCCGGCGACCACGGCTGCTGGTCGAGGCGGATGCGCGCCATGCGGTCGCCCTCCACCAGCCGCTCCGCCCACATGAAGAGATCGGTCCAGACCGTCTGCGGGCAGGTGAAGCCGCACCAGAGGCGGCCGAACAGGCTGGTGACGAAGAAGAGGCCGATCGCGCCCAGGATCAGGAGCCCGGCGAGGTAGTAGACCTCCTGCGGCCAGATCTCGAGGCCGAGGAAGTAGGCGCGCCGGCCCGGCATGTCGATCAGGAAGGCCTGGCTCGGATGATCGGGCCCGCGGTCCCAGCGCAGCCAGGGCGCCAGGTAGTAGACGGTGAGGCAAGCCGCCAGCACCGCCCACTTGATGCGGCGGAGCAGACCCCTGACCGTTCGCGGATAGACCTTCTGCCGGTCCGCGAAGAGCGGGATCTCCCGGCTTGCTTCATCCTGTCCGGGGTCCATGGCCGGCATCGCCATCGGGGCCGCGCCTCACTCGCCGCCGCCCAGGGAATGGACGTAGATGGTGAGCATCTTGATGGTGAGCGGATCGAGCCGGCGTCCCCAGGACGGCATGCTGCCGTTGCGGGCGCGGGTGATCACGTCCATCACCGTCGCCTTGTCGCCGCCATAGAGCCAGATCTGGTCGGTGAGATTGGGCGCGCCGACCTCGCGGTTGCCGGTCGCCTTCTCGCCATGGCAGGCGGCGCAGTTGTCGGCGAAGATCTTGGCGCCGCGCCCTATCGCGTCGGCCGGCGCCTTGGTGCCGGAGAGCGACAGCACGTAGTCCGCGACGTCGCTGATCTGCGGCGGGGTCAGCATGCCATCGAGACCGAAGCGCGGCATCTCCGACTGGCGGGAATCCGGATCGTCGTTGCGGATGCCGTGGGTGATGGTCTGCTGGATCGCCTGCAGGCTGCCGCCCCAGAGCCAGTCGTCATCGGCGAGCACGGGATAGCCGGGCGCGCCCTGGCCGCCGGCGCGATGGCAGGGCACGCAATTGTCGGCGAAGGCGGCCTTGCCGCCCGCCGCCGCGAAGGCGAAGAGCTGCGGATCCCGGCGGATGGTCTCGAGATCCGCCGCGCGGATGCGGTTGAGGATCGGCGCGTCGGCCGCCGCCACCGCCGCCATCTCCTGGTCGACGGCGCCGCGGTTGGTGTAGCCGAGCAGCCCCTTGCTGTGGCCGATGAACCACGGCACCGCCGGAAACAGCACGGAGTAGACCGCGGCGAACAGGATCGTCGCGTAGAAGGTATAGAGCCACCAGCGCGGCAGCGGCGTGTTGAGCTCGCGAATCCCGTCCCATTCATGGCCGGTGGTCTCGCGGCCGGTGAAGGAGTCCTTTTCGCCTTTGGTCGGCATGGGAGATGTCCTAGGGCAGAAGCTGATCGTCGTTGAGCGGGATGCGGGCGTGCTCGTCGAGCCGGCTGCGGCGCGTCGGCCAGCAGAACCAGGCCAGCAGCCCGCTCACCAGCAGCGCGACCCAGACCATGAAGAAGGGCCGCACCCACATCGCGAAATGAAACCAGTCCGTCGAGCCGTCCATGAGGCGCCCCCGCTACTGCGTGAGATCGGCGGGATCGACGTCCCGGAACTTCACCTCGGTGCCCAGCACCTGCAGATAGGCGACGAGGGCATCCATCTCCGTCACCTTGTCCGGCGCGCCCTGGAGCGGCTTGAAGACGAGCGCGCCGGGGTAGCGCTTCAGCAGGCCGGCGCCATCGCCGTCGGGATTGACCTGGGCCAGCAGATCGGCCCGGGCATCGGCGACCATCTCGTCGGAATAGGGAACGCCCACCGCCCGATCGGCGCGGAGATGCTCGCTGATATGCGTGAATTCGAGCGGCCGGCTCGCCATGAAGGCGTAGGACGGCATGATCGATTCCGGCACCACGTCGCGCGGATCCTTGAGATGTGCGAAGTGCCAGTCGTTCGAGTACTTGCCGCCGACGCGGGCGAGATCCGGTCCCTGGCGCTCCGAGCCCCAGAGGAAGGGATGGTCGTACATGCTCTCGGCGGCGAGGCTGTAATGCCCGTAGCGCTCCACCTCGTCGCGGAACGGCCGGATCTGCTGGCTGTGGCAGAGGTAGCAGCCCTCGCGCATGTAGATGTTGCGCCCGGCGAGCTCCAACGGCGAATAGGGCCTGACACCCTTCACCCGCTCGATCGTGGTCTCGATGGTGAAGAGCGGCACGATCTCGACGATGCCGCCGATCGAGACGGTGAGCAGCGTCAGCACCAGCAGCAGGATGACGTTCTTCTCGATCCTCTCTTGGCTGAACATGGTCGGCCTCCCTTACTCGGCCGGCACCGCGGCAAGCCGCGGCTCGCTCGCCGCCACGCCGCCGCGCATGGTGCGGTAGAAGTTGTAGATCATGATCAGACCGCCGGTGAGGAAGAGGACGCCGCCCAGGCCGCGCACGATGTAGAACGGATGCATCGCCGCCACCGTCTCGACGAAGGAGTACTGCAGGAAGCCGTTCTCGTCGTAGGAGCGCCACATCAGCCCCTGCAGGATGCCCGCCACCCACATCGAGACGATGTAGAAGACGATGCCGAGGGTGGCGATCCAGTAGTGATAGGCGACGAGGCGGGTCGAGAAGATCGCGCGCTTCCAGAGCGCCGGCACCAGGTAATAGAAGGCGCCGAAGGTCATGAAGGCGACCCAGCCGAGCGCGCCGGAATGCACGTGGCCGATCGTCCAGTTGGTGTAGTGGCTGAGCCCGTTCACCTGGCGGATCGACATCATCGGCCCCTCGAAGGTCGACATGCCGTAGAAGGCGACCGCGGTGACCGAGAAGCGCAGGCCCGGATCGGTCCTGAGCTTGTTCCAGGCGCCCGAGAGCGTCATCAGGCCGTTGATCATGCCGCCCCAGGACGGCATCCAGAGCATCACCGAGAACACCATGCCGAGGGTCTGCGCCCAGTCGGGGAGCGCGGTGTAATGCAGGTGATGCGGACCGGCCCAGATATAGAGGAAGATCAGCGTCCAGAAGTGGATCACCGACAGCCGATAGGAGTAGATCGGCCGGTCCGCCTGCTTCGGAATGAAGTAGTACATCATCCCGAGGAAGCCGGCGGTGAGGAAGAAGCCCACCGCGTTGTGGCCGTACCACCACTGGGTCAGCGCGTCCTGCACGCCCGCCGACATCGAGTAGCTCTTGCTGGAGAAGATCGAGACCGGCACCGCCAGGTTGTTGACGATGTGCAGCATGGCGATGGTGACGATGAAGGCGAGGTAGAACCAGTTGGCGACGTAGATGTGCGGCTCGCGCCGCTTCAGGATGGTGCCGACATAGATCAGCAGGTAGACGACCCAGACGATGGTGAGCCAGATATCGGCGTACCACTCCGGCTCCGCATATTCGCGGCTCTGCGTCACGCCCTCGAGATAGCCGGTGGCGGCGGTGGCGATGAAGAACTGGTAGCCCCAGAACACGAACCAGGCGAGCGACTCAGCGCCCCAGAGCCGCGCCCGACAGGTGCGCTGCACCACGTAGAAGGAGGTGCCGAGGAGCGCGTTGCCGCCGAAGGCGAAGATCGCCGCCGACGTGTGCAGCGGCCTGAGGCGCCCGAAGCTCGTCCATTCGAGGCCGAGGTTCAGCACGGGATAAGCGAGCTGGAAGGCGATGAAGACGCCGGCGGCGAGCGCGGCCACGAGCCAGAACAGGCTGGCGATCGTGAACGCGCGCACGATCTCCTCGTTATAAGGCTCGCTGACATAGGTCTCGACGGCAAGAGCCGCCGGTGCTGAAGCGACAGAGCGCATCGTGATCCCCGGGCTGGACGTCAAAAACTCCGCGCGAGCGGCCTCCGCCGGCCGCCCATGGGCGCTATTTCTCGCTGTTGCGAGACGCCGGCGCGTTGATCTGTGTCAAATCGCATGGGCTCACCCTGTCGGCATACCGAGGGCGAGCGCCGCCAGCACCGCCGCGTTGAGCAGCTGGAGCGGCGGCATCGCCCGCTGCGCGAGCCGGCGCCAGTGCTGCGCCACCCCGGCACCGGCGCAGCCGACCGCGACCAGGCTCGGCATCGTCGCCAGCGCGAAGCCCGCCATGGCGACGGCGCCGATCAGCGCGCTGCCGCTGCCGGCGGCTCCCGCCAGCGCGCCGTAGAGCAGACCGCAGGGCAGAAAGCCGAGCGCCAGCCCCAGCACGTAGCCGCCGATGCGGTCGTCCCGCCGCAGGAGCGGACCGGCCATGCGCGCGAGCGCCGCGGCGGCGCGGCTGGCGAGGCCCATGCCGCGCGGCAGCGCCGGCGATACCCCCAGCCCCTTCAGCGCCTGGAAGAGAAACAGACCCGCGGCCAGCAGCAGGAAGCCGATCAGGATCGGGCGCACGGTGCTGATCGACGCGATGCCCTGGCCGATGCCGCCAGCGATCGCGCCGAGCAGCGTGTAGGTGGTGGCGCGGCCGAGGTGATAGGGAAGGAGAGCGCCGCGCACCACCCTGAGCGTCGGCGGCTCGCTCGGCCCGTTGGAAACCTGCGCCAGCACGAATGGCCCGCACATGGCGATGCAATGGGAGAAGCTGCCCAGCAGCCCGGCCAGGACCAGGGCCGCGACGAGGCCGATCGCCGAGGCCGGCAGCTCGGCCATGAGATGTGTCGCGTGATGCACCGGCGGCGCCCGCCCTCTCTCGCGAAGGAGAGCGCACCATTGCCGCCGTGGCGCCGCGGCGCCATGACCTAGATCAAAACAATTTGAAATGGCTCGATTTTAGCGGAACCGCCGGCAGCGACCGACGCAACGGCGCCCCACACTGCGGTACCCGGCGCCATGCGGCCCCCGAAGCCTGATCCAGATCAAGGACGGGCGGCGGGGATGCGGGGACCTAATGTGCTATCGTGCGCAGGCAACAGCAGCGCCCGATGCCAACGGCCAGACAGAGGGGAGTCCGGAGTGAGACTGAACCTTGCATTGACCGCCGCCGCGGTCCTGATCTCGACGACCCCGCTTGCCTTCGCCGCCGGCGATGCCGCCGCCGGCAAGCAGCTTGCCGAGCGATCCTGCGCGAGCTGCCATCAGGTCGAGCCGAGCGGTACCGCCCGCGACACCGCGCCGCCCTTCCCGGCGCTCGCCAAGAAAGGCGGCAAGGATCTCGGCTGGGCGCGCGCCTGGCTCGCCAATCCGCACCCACCCATGCAGGGCATCGACCTCTCGCGTCAGCAGACCGACGACATCATCGCCTATCTGCAGAGCCTGGCGCCGAAGCCGTAGGGCCGGCTCAGCGCTGCCGCGCGTCGAGCCAGCGCTGGCGCCATTCAATCATCAGCTCGCCGAAGGCATGTCGGCTCGCTTCCGCCGCTTCCATATAGGCGCGCGAGAACCGGTTCCAGGCGCGGGCGGATTCGAGCATCACTTCCGTGGTCGCCCGGAACCCGAGGTCGAGCGGCATGGGGAAGGGCTCGAGCGCATCGCGATCGTCGGACGGGATCGGCGCGGATTCCGCGACCGGCGCCGTCTCCAGGCGCGCCGGTACGGGCTCGTCAAAGGCAGGCGGCATGGCAGACTCCGGATGGAAAGCTCGATTTCATGAAGCGATCTCCGCGGCGTGCTCGCGGCAGAGCCGGCCGCGCACGCGCTCGGCGGCGATGTCCAGCATCCGCAGGCGGTAGTCGCGCTCTTCCGCTGCCGGCTCGCGCGCCAGCACCGTGCGCTGCTCGCCCACCCAGCGGTCGAGGACGCCCGCCGCTTCGAGATCGGGGAGGCGCCGCCGCGCCTCGTGCAGCATGCGCCACATCTGCACCTCGATCAGCGCCGCGTGCGCCACATGGTCGGCCTCGGGCGCGCCGCTGTAGCGGAAGCAGTGATCGAGCGACCGGTAATCCCCCATGGCGGCATCTTCACGCACTTCCATTACAGCCGCGTGATGGGGAGCGGGCCAAACGGTCGCAGCTATTGCAGCTTGCGGCGGAACAGCCAGGTGGCATAGCTCAAGGTCACCGTCGCGATCGCCGCCATCGCCGCGAGCTGATCCCAGGCCAGCGACCAGCTGATGTCCTGCAGGAAGACGCCCCGCGACACCACCAGCATGTAGCGGATCGGATCGATGTAGGTGAGAAGCTGGCTCCAGCGCGGCATGTTGGCGATCGGCGTCGCGAAGCCGGAGAGGATGATCGCCGGCGAGAGGAACAGAAAGACGCCGAGGATCGACTGCTGCTGGGTCTTGGCGATCGACGAGATCACCAGGCCGATGCCGATCGCCGAGAGCACGAAGATGGCGATCGCCACGTGGAACAGCAGGATCTGGCCGATGAAGGGGACGCCGTAGCCGTAGACCGCGATCGCCGCGATCACGTTGGCCTCGATGAAGCCCACGATGAGCCCGGGCGCCGTCTTGCCGAGCAGGATCTCCATCGGCCGGAGCGGCGTCACCAGCAGCTGCTCGAAGGTGCCGAGCTCGCGCTCGCGCGCCACCGAGAGGGCGGTGATCAGCAGCGATGCCACGGTGGTGAGGATCACCGTGAGGCCCGGCAGGATGAACCACTTGCTCTCGAAATTGGGATTGAACCAGGCGCGGTTCTCGATGTCGATGCCGCCGGTGATGCCGGCGGCGGCGAGCCGCTCGCGGCCGAATTGGTCCACGATCTGCTGGGCGTAATCCTCGACGATGAGGGCGGTGTTGGAGCGCCGCCCGTCCAGCAGCAGCTGCAGCGTCGCCGGGCGACCCGCCAGCACGTCCGCCGAGAAGGTCGGGCCGATATGCAGCACCGCCTTCACCGTCTCGCCGGCGATCGCCGCTGCCGCCGCGTCCGGATTGTCGAAGGTGGCGATGCGGTGGAAGGCGGGCGAATCCTCGAAGCGGTGCAGCAGCTCGGTCGCGATATGGGCGCGGTCCTCGTTCCAGACGCCGAGCGCCACGCCGGTCACCTCGTAGGTCGCCGCATTGGCGAAGAGGATCATCTGGATCACCGGCGGCGCGATCAGCACGTAGCGCGTCTTGCGGTCCTTCCAGAGCGCCAGCAGCTCCTTGACGATGAGGGCGCGGATGCGACGCCACATGGGACTACTCCAGGCTCCGGCGCGTGCGGCGGAGCGCCGCGCCGAGGAACACCGCCGCGAAGATCACCAGCGCCCCGAGGCTCGGGAGCAGGACCGGCCAGACCGTGCCGGCGAGGAACAGCGTCTGCAGGCTCGAGACGTAGTAGCGGGCGGCGATCACCCGCGTCACCGCCTGCACCCAATGCGGCATGCTCTCGATGTCGAAGAGGAGGCCGGAGAGGATCATCGTCGGCAGGAAGGTGGTGAGGAAGGCGAGCTGCGCCGCCACGAACTGGTTGCGCGCGATGGTGGAGATCAAGAGCCCCATGGCCAGCGACAGCACCAGGAACACCGCCGAGATCAGGATCAACGCCCCGAAGGAGCCGCGGAACGGCACCTGGAACAGGAAGATGCCGAGGCCCACCGAGACCGCGAGGCCCGCCATGCCCAGCACGAAATAGGCCGCCAGCTTGCCGAGCAGGATCTCGGTCATGGTGGCGGGCGACACCATGATCGCCTCCATGGTGCCGCGCTCCCACTCCCGCGCCACCACCAGGGCGGTGAGCAGCGCGCCGATCATGGTCATGATGAGGGCGATGAGGCCCGGCACGATGAAGTTGGCGCTGCGGAGCTCCGGATTGAACCAGTAGCGGTTCTCCACATTGATGACCTGCCGGAGGCGCGTGCCGCGCTCGGCGAGCCGGCCCGCCGCCCAGACCGAGATCGCGCCCTCGGCGTAGCCGGTGACGATGCGCGCGTTGTTGGCGTCGACGCCGTTCACCACCACCGCGAGCTGGACCGGGTCGCGGGCGCCGGCGAGACGGCGCGAGAAATCGCCGCGCAGCACCACATAGCCGTCGATGTCCCGGCGCAGCAGCGCCGCCTCCGCCGACTGGCTGTCGAGATAGAGCCTCGGCTTGAAATAGGGCGAGTTGGCGAAGCTCTGGTAGAGGCCGGCGGACTCCACCGTGCGGTTCTCGTCGACGACGCCGAAGGGGACGTCCTTGGCGTCGAGCGAGATGCCGTAGCCGTTCAGCAACAGCAGCACGATCGGCATCACCAGCGCGATCAGGATCGAGGAGGGATCGCGGACGATCTGCAGGAACTCCTTGCGCAGGAGCCCGGCGAGCCGCGCCGGCGAGATCGCGAGCGCGCTCATGCCGCCGCCTCGCGGTCCTGCGCCTCGATCAAGGCGACGAAGGCATCCTCGAGGGTGGGCTCCGGCAGCGCCGCCGTCCGCGCCTGCCGCTTGAGGGCGTCCGGCGTGCCCGACGCGATGAGGCGGCTGCGATAGACGATGCCGAGCCGGTCGCAGTATTCCGCCTCGTCCATGAAATGCGAGGTGACGAGGACGGTGACCTTGCGGTCGGCAAGGCTGCCGATCCTGGACCAGAACTCGCGCCGCATCAGCGGATCGACGCCGGAGGTGGGCTCGTCGAGGAACAGGATCTGCGGCTCGTGGATGAGGGCGCAGCCGAGGGCGAGGCGCTGCTTGAACCCGAGCGGCAGGTTGCCGGCGATGGCGCCCGCCGCCTCGCCGAGCTCGAAACTTTCCAGCACCCAGTCGATGCGCTGCCGCCGCCGCGCGCCGCCGAGCCCGTAGACGCCGCTGAAGAAGTCGAGGTTGTCGCGCACGGTGAGGTCGCCATAGAGCGAGAAGCGCTGCGACATGTAGCCGATGCGCTCGCGGGCGGCGGCGCGCGCGGTGCCGAGATCGACCCCGGCGACCCGGGCGCGGCCGGAGCTCGGATCGAGGAGGCCGCAGAGCATGCGGAAGGTGGTGGACTTGCCGGCACCGTTGGGGCCGAGGAGGCCGAAGATCTCGCCGGGCTTGACCTCGAAGCTCACGTGATCGACGGCGCGGAAGCTGCCGAAGTCGCGGGTGAGCTCGCTCGCCTCGATGGCGACGCCGCCGGCGACGGCGGGCGTCATGGCGCCGTCCAGCAGCGGCGGCGCCCGATGCGCGCTCCCGCCCTGCAGCAGGCTCACGAAGGCGTCCTCGAAGCGCGGCCGCACCGGGCGGAGCGTCGCCTCGCCAGCGCCGGCGAGCGCCGCCGCGTCGGGCGGCGCGGCGCCCTCCCTGAGCACGATCCGCACGCTCGAGCCCTGGATCAGCGCATCGATGACGGCGGGATGCGCCTCGGCCGACCGCTGCGCCGCGCGCTTGCGCTCCGCCGGCACGTCCAGCAGGAAGGTGCGGTCCCGGAGCCGATCAGTGAAATCCGAGGGCGACCCCACGCCCAGCAGGCGGCCGCGATCGAGCAGCAGGATCGCATCGCAGCGCTCGGCCTCGTCGAGATAGGCGGTGGTCCACACCACCGCGACGCCCTCGCCCGCCATGCGGCGCACGATGCGCCAGAGCTCGCGCCGCGACACCGGATCGACGCCGGCGCTGGGCTCGTCGAGCAGCAGCAGCCGCGGCCGCGCCAAGAGCGCGCAGGCGAGACCGAGCTTCTGCTTCATGCCGCCGGAGAGCTGCCCCGCCATGCGGTCGCCGAAGGGGGTGAGGCCGGTGAATTCCAGCAGCGCGGCGAAGCGCTGCCGCCGGTCCTCCGCGCCCAGCCGATGCAGGTCGGCGTAGAGCCGCAGGTTCTCAGCCACGGTGAGATCCTCGTAGAGGCCGAAGCGCTGCGGCATGTAGCCGAGATCGTGCTGGAATGCTCCGACCTCGCGCACACTATCGTGGCCGAGCACCGAGATCGTGCCGGCATCTGGCTTGAGGAGGCCGGCGACGAGACGCAGCAGCGTGGTCTTGCCGGCGCCGTCCGGACCGACGAGGCCGGTGATCTGGCCCGGCTGCAGCGTTGCCGAGAGATCGTCGAGCGCCACCACCTCGCGGCCGGCGGCGCGGAACCGCTTGCTGACGCCGCTGAGGCTGACCGCCGGCGCTGCTGTCATGGCGCTAGCTCCCGAACGGAACCCGCACCGTCACCGGCATGCCCTGGCGGAGGCGAGCATCGGGATCCCTGATGAAGACGCGGAGGCGATAGACGAGCTGGGTCCGGAGTTCCGGCGTCTCCACCGTCTTCGGCGTGAACTCGGCAGTGGGCGAGATGAAGCCGATCCAGCCGTCATAGAGATGGGCAGGATCGGTGTCCGAGCTCACCTTCACCGTCATGCCCCATTTGATGCGGCCGAGCGCGGTCTCCGGGATATAGGTGCGCACCCAGACCTTGTCGGTGAGCGCCACCGTATAGACCGGGTTCGACGGGCTCATCATCGCGCCGACCTCGACGATGCGGCTCAGCACCACGCCGGCGGCGGGCGCCTTGAGCTCGGTGTCCTCGAGCCGCTGCCGCGCGAGATCGAGGGACGCCTGATCGGCGCGGAGCTCCGCCTTCGCCTGGTCGATGTCCTCCTGCCGCGGCCCCTCGACGGTGAGCGCCGCGGTCTGCTCCGCCGCCTGCAGGCGGGCGCGGGCGCCGTCGAGGGCATTCTTGGCGTCGTCGTAGAGCTGGCGCGAGACCGCGCCGCCTTTCACCAATTCCTTGTTGCGGTCGAACAGCGATTCGGCGTCCGTCACGGCGGCGCGATCGGCATCGACCTCGGCGCGGTCGCGCGCGATCTCCTCCGGCCGGCTGCCGGCCAGCAGCTTGTCGACCACCGCCTGCTGCGCCGCGAGCCGCGCGGTCGCCAGCGCCACCAGGTCCTGATAGGTGTCGGGCTCGATGCGCGCCAGGACCTCGCCGGCCTTGACGGCATCGCCCTCCTCCTTGCGCAGCTCCTGCAGCCGGCCCGCGGCGTTGAAGGCGAGATCGACCTGGCGGATGTCGACATTGCCGTAGAGCGTGAGGTGATCCGCCGGCGTCGGCCGCCAGAACTCGTAGGCGCCGGCTCCGAGACCCGCCACAAGCACGAGACCGAGTCCCACTCCGCGCCAGCCAAATTTCTTCGTCACAGGCCGCTCTCACATACCAGAATGGCGCGGAACCGCGTCCGCCGTTTCGGGCGCGAGAGTGCGGGCGGTGGTGCGTTGCGGCATTGACCTGGGTCAAGATGCCGGCGAGCCGATCCCGCCAGCGATTTCAGCGGGCTGCGGCGGGGCGCTACCGCGGCTCCGTCCAGCTCTCGGAGAAGGCGAGCGCGCTGGTGCTGAACGGCCGGCCCTCGCGCTCGGCGGGCCACGGACGGCCCGCCGCCTGCCGGCCGTTGAGGGAGAGCCGGCCGCCGAGCGCCGGCACCAGCACGGTGCTGAGGCCGTAGCGCCGGTTGGGCTGCTCGTTGGGCTGGGTGTGGATCAGCAGGGGATCACCGATCTCGTACCAGGTGAGCGCGATCTCCGCATCCGCCGCGATCACCCGCTCGGTCCAGAAATCGCGGACGTCGCCCACCTTCTCGAACTCCGCATCGCCGACGGGGATGCCGGTGTCCGCAAGCTCGCTGTTGAGCATCCCTTGCACGGTGGTCTGCAGCCAGCGGGCCATGGCGATGTTGTCGGACCAGATCCGCCAGCGGTTCTCCGTGAGCTCGCTCTTGAGATAGAGCACATGGCCGGGCCCCGCGGGGCAGAAGACGATGCGCCAGAAGCTGGCGTTGGTGGTGAGGGGATCGCCCGCCTTGGCGCTGAGGCGCAGGAACGGGTTCTCGCCGGTCAGAACGACGCGATTGGGATCCAAGGCCATCGGCATTTCCCCCCTGTCTCGGCGCAGCCTACCAGAGACATAATGATTGTTCAGGAATTCCCGCGACCGTAGCGTGACAGCCGAAGGCGGGGGAAGGGGACATGTACAGCGACAGCGATCTCGATGCCGCGGTGGCGGCGGGCGCGCTGACGCCGGAAGCGGCGGCGAGCCTGCGCGCCTTCGTCGCCCGGCGGCAGACCGCCTCGGTCGTCGACGAGGAGCATTTCCGGCTCATTACCGGCTTCAACGACATCTTCGTCTCGATCGCCGCCATCCTGCTGCTGCTGGCGCTCGGCTGGCTCGGCAAGCTGGTCTTCCCGGAATTCGGCGCCGCGGCGGTGGCGGTGGCGAGCTGGGGCTTCGCGGAGTTCTTCACCCGCCGGCGCCGCATGGCGCTGCCGAGCATCGTGCTGCTGCTGAGCTTCGTCGGCGCGGTGTTCAGCCTCGGCGCGATGCTGATGGAATTCAAGACGCCCATGACACCGCCAAGAGTCGCGATGGCGGTGGCGGTGGGAGCCGCGTTGGCGGCGGGCGCCGCCTATGCCCATTGGCGGCGCTTCATGGTGCCGATCACCATCGCCGCCGGCGTCGCGGCGGTGATCGCCGCGGTGCTGGCGCTGCTGATCGCTTTCGCTCCGCAGCTCCGCGACTGGCTCAATCCTATTCTGTTCCTGGCCGGCCTCGCGGTCTTCGCCCTCGCCATGCGCTGGGACGCCAGCGACCGCGAGCGCGTCACGCGCCGCGCCGACGTCGCCTTCTGGCTGCATCTGCTGGCGGCGCCGCTGATGATCCACCCCGTCTTCGCGATGCTGGGATTGACCGGCATCATCGGAGCGACGGTGAGCCATGCGGCCGCGGCTGTCGCGATCTACTTCGCGCTGGCGCTGGTGGCGCTGGCGATCGACCGGCGCGCCGTGCTCGTCTCGGCGCTGGTCTACGTGCTCTACGCCATCAGCGCGCTCTTCCGCGCCGCCGGCTCGATCAACGAGAGCTTCGCGCTCACCGGCCTCGTCATCGGCTCGGCCCTGCTGCTGCTCTCCGCCTTCTGGCATCCGGTCCGAGGGGCGGTGCTGGGCTGGCTCCCGGCCGCCATCCGGTCCCGCCTGCCGGCGGTCTAGACGGGTGATAGATCGATAGAAATCACCTATCGATCCGGCCTATCATCGTAGGCAATGGTCCTGCGGCAGCTTCTCTATATCGTGGCGCTGGCGCGCGAGCGGCATTTCGCCCGCGCCGCCCGGAGCTGCAACGTCTCGCAGCCGACGCTCTCCGCGGCGATCCGCCAGCTCGAGGCGGAGCTCGGCGCCCCCATCGTCGAGCGCGGCCACCGCTTCAACGGCTTCACCGCCGAGGGGCAGGTCGTCCTCGACTACGCCAAGCGCATCATCGCCGACACCGAGGGGCTCCGGCAGGATCTCGGCCGCCTCAAGAGCGGGCTCATCGGCCGGCTGCGCCTCGGCGCCATCCCGACCGTGCTGCCGGTGGTCTCGCTGATCAGCGGCCCCTATCACGCGCGCCATCCGCTCGTCACCATCGCCGTCCTCTCCTGCACCTCGAGCGAGATCCAGCGCGGCATGGATAACTTCGAATTGGAGGTGGGCCTCACCTACCTCGACAGCGAGCCGCTGGAGCATGTGCGGACGGCGCCGCTCTACCGCGAGGAATACATCCTGCTGACGCCCGATAAGGGTCCCTTCGCCGGCCGCGATACCGTCACCTGGGCGGAGGCCGCCGAGGTGCCGCTCTGCCTCTTGACGCCGGACATGCAGAACCGCCGCATCATCGACGGCATCTTCCGCTCGATCGGCAGCCGGCCGCAGCCGACGCTGGAGACCAACTCGATCTTCAACCTCTGCTCCAGCGTCAGCGCCGGCCCCTGGTCGAGCATCATGCCGCGGGCGCTGCTGCAGGTCTTCGGCATGCCCGAGGGAACCCACGCGCTCCGCCTCGTCGAGCCGCAGACCACCCGCACCATCGGCATGATCATCGCCGACCGCGACCCGCCCTCGCCGCTCGCCCGCAGCCTCTTCGCCATGGCGCCTTCCCTCGATCTCGAGAGCAGGATCGCCCGCAGCCTGGAGCGCAAGCTGGTGCCGCCCGCCCCGGTCAGGCCGGCCCGGCGGAAGGCGCGAACTCGATAGAAATTACCTATCGATTGTTTCGAACAATCGATTTGCCGCTCGGCCGGAGAATGCCAATCCTCTCGGAAGAGCATCCGGCTCCGCGCCGCCGAAGACGCTGGACGCGTTCACGTTTTATTAGGGATGGAGACATGAAGCCGCCGCGTTCCTGGAACGGGGATGAGGCCGCCCGGATCATCGCCGCGCACCGGGCGATGCCCGGGGCCATGCTGCCGGTGCTGCACGCGCTGCAGGACGCCTTCGGCTACATCGACGAGACCGCGGTGCCGCTGATCGCCGAGGCGCTCAACGTCTCGCGCGCCGAGGTGCACGGCGTCATCACCTTCTATCACGACTTCCGCCACGCACCCGCCGGACGGCATGTCCTCAAGCTCTGCCGGGCCGAGGCCTGCCAGTCCATGGGCTGCGAAAGCTTGATCCGCCACGTCGAGGACAAGCTCGGCGTCGGGCTCGGCAACACCACCGCCGACCAGCGCTTCACCGTGGAGGCGGTCTATTGCCTCGGCAATTGCGCCCTCTCGCCGGCGGCGATGCTGGACGGCAAGCTCCACGGCCGCGTCTCGCCTGCCGCCGTCGACCGCCTCATCGCCGAGGCCGGGAAGCAGCCATGACGATCCGGATCTACGTGCCCGGCGACGCGGCGGCGCTCTCGGTCGGCGCCCAGGCGGTGGACGAGGCAATCCTGCGCGAGATCGCAGAGCGCCATCTCGACGCTGCGGTGATCCGCAACGGCTCGCTCGGACTCTTCTGGCTGGAGCCGCTGGTGGAGGTCGAGACGCCGGCTGGCCGCATCGCCTATGGCCCGGTGAGCGCAGCGGATGTACCGGGCCTCTTCGCAGCGGGCTTCCTCGAAGGGAAACCGCATCCGCTCTGCCTCGGGCCCACCGAGGAGATCTCCTACCTGAAGCGCCAGGAGCGCGTCACCTTCGCCCGCTGCGGCGTCATCGATCCGCTGTCGCTCGACGACTACCTCGCCCATCAGGGATATCGCGGCCTCGAGCGCGCGCTGACGCTGACGCCGGAAGAGATCGTCGAGGAGGTCGTGGCCTCGGGCCTGCGCGGTCGCGGCGGCGCGGGATTCCCGACCGGCATCAAGTGGCGGACGGTGCTCAGGGAGAGCGCGGCGCAGAAATACGTCGTCTGCAACGCCGACGAGGGCGACAGCGGCACCTTCGCCGATCGCATGCTGCTGGAGGGCGATCCCTTCCTCCTCATCGAGGGCATGACCATCGCCGGCATCGCCGTCGGCGCGACCATGGGCTACGTCTATGTCCGCTCGGAATATCCGCACGCCTTCCGCACCCTGAAGCGCGCCATCGCCATCGCCCGCGACAAGGGCTATCTCGGCGCCGATGTGGTCGGCAGCGGCAAGCGCTTCGACCTCGAGGTGCGGCTGGGCGCCGGCGCCTATATCTGCGGCGAGGAGACCTCGCTGCTGGAGAGCCTCGAGGGAAAGCGCGGCATCATCCGCTTCAAGCCGCCGCTCCCCGCCATCAAGGGCCTCTTCGGCAAGCCCACCGTCATCAACAACGTGCTGTCGCTGGCCTCGGTGCCGGTGATCCTCGATCGCGGC
>DATJOK010000172.1:0-13076 GCA_035507155.1 Allostellaceae bacterium | reverse complement strand
CTTGTAGGAGGCGATCGCATGAGCGACGGCGTCGGCGATCGTCGGCGAGAGCTCGGATAAGCCGAGTGCGCGGGCAAGCGCGCGTTTCTCCGCGCTTTCCAGAGAGAAGGGTGTCACAACACGGGCTTGCACAGGGGGTGGTGGGTTCGGTCTCGGCATTGTGTCACGTCCTCGGGACGGGCTCTCATTTGCAGCCTGGCCGAAACCATGCTACCGCCAGGGACGCCGGTGGAGGTCGCCAGTTTCCTCGCCGGAGCAGCGGAAAAGCTCCAGAAAAGCCGAACAGAGCAAGGATCGGACGATGTGGAATTCGATGGATTTGGCACGGAAACCACCAATTGGCGCGGACTTAGCCGATTTTCTTTCGATAAATCAGATGGTTAGCACTCGAAATCCGCAAACGTCCAATCTACACAGGTCCTGCACAGACATAATTGACTGCAATTTTATCGAGGAAAATCAATAACATGCCCGCTTACCAGTACATCTATGTGATGAAGGACCTGGGCAAGACCTACCCGGGCGGGCGGCAGGTCCTGAACGAGATCTATCTCTCCTTCCTGCCGGGCGCCAAGATCGGTGTGCTCGGTCCGAACGGCGCCGGCAAGTCGACGCTCCTCAAGATCATGGCCGGCGTGGACAAGGACTTCAACGGCGAGGCCTGGGCCGCTGAGGGCGCCAAGGTCGGATATCTCGCCCAGGAGCCGGCGCTCGATCCCAAGAAGACGGTGGCGGAGAACGTCACCGAGGGCATGGGCGAGGTGAAGGCGCTGGTGGACCGCTTCGAGGCGGTGAGCGCGAAGCTCGGCGAGGAGGTCTCCGACGACGAGATGAACGCGCTGCTCGCCGAGCAGGGCGAGCTCCAGGAGAAGATCGACGCGGTCAACGGCTGGGAGCTCGAGCGCACCATCGAGATCGCCATGGACGCGCTGCGCTGCCCGCCGGGCGACGCCGACGTCAACAAGCTCTCCGGCGGCGAGCGCCGCCGCGTCGCGCTCTGCCGCCTGCTGCTGCAGCGGCCGGATCTTCTGCTGCTGGACGAGCCTACCAACCATCTCGATGCGGAATCGGTGGCATGGCTGCAGCGCTTCCTTGCCGATTATCCCGGCACCGTCGTCACCGTCACCCACGACCGCTATTTCCTCGACGAGGTCGCCGGCTGGATCCTCGAGCTCGACCGCGGCCGCGGCATTCCCTACGAGGGCAACTACTCCGGCTGGCTCGAGCAGAAGCAGAAGCGGCTGGAGCAGGAAGGGAAGGCGGAGGCAGCGCGCCAGCGCACGCTTGAACATGAATTGGAATGGATCCGCCAATCGCCGCGCGCCCGCCAGGCGAAGAGCAAGGCGCGCGTCCAGGCCTATGACGCGCTGGTGGCGCAAAGCCGCGAGAAAGCGCCGGATACCGCGCAGATCGTCATCCCGCCAGGGCCCCGCCTCGGCGATCTCGTGATCGACGCGGAGCATCTCAGCAAGGCCTATGGCGATCAGCTGCTGATTGAGGATCTGAGCTTCCGCCTGCCGGCGGGCGGCATCGTCGGCATCATCGGCCCGAACGGCGCCGGCAAGACCACGCTCTTCCGCATGATCACCGGCCAGGAGAAGCCCGACAAAGGCTCGATGCGCCTCGGCGACACGGTGAAGCTGGGATATGTCGACCAGTCCCGCGACACGCTCGCGCCCGACAAGACCGTCTGGGAGGAGATCTCCGGCGGCCTCGACGAGATCGATCTCACCCGGCGCAAGATGCCAAGCCGCGCCTATTGCGCGCAGTTCAATTTCCGCGGCGCCGATCAGCAGAAGAAGGTGGGGCAGCTTTCCGGCGGCGAGCGCAACCGCGTGCATCTCGCGAAGATGCTGAAGTCGGGCGCCAACGTGATCCTGCTCGACGAGCCTACCAACGACTTGGACGTCGACACGCTGCGCGCCCTCGAGGAGGCGATCCTCGATTTCCCCGGCTGCGTCGCGGTCATCAGCCACGACCGCTGGTTCCTCGACCGCATCGCGACCCACATGCTCGCCTTCGAGGGCGAGAGCCAGGTCGTGTGGTTCGAGGGGAACTACCAGGACTACGAGGCTGACCGCAAGCGCCGCCTCGGCGCCGCCGCCGAGCAGCCGCACCGCATCCACTATAAGCCGCTGACGCGGGGGTGAGCGGAGAGTCCCTCTCCGCACGAAGTGGGGAGAGGGAGGGGCCCGCCGCACAGCGGCGGGAGGGCGAGGTGCGGCTGACGAGAATCGAGGCCGTCAGAGGCTCACTCGGTATATTCTCAGCCCCACCTCAGCCGGCCGGTGCTTCGCACCGTCCACCCTCTCCCCCACTATCGTGGCGAAGAGGGTCGGTTCCGTTACTGCTGTGCGGTCGCGGTGGTGCCGAGCTTGTCCTGGATCGCCTTGTTGAGGCCGGCGACGCCGCCGCCGTTGCGCTCGATGACCGCGGCGAACTCCTGCTTCTGGGTCAGCACCATGCTGACGCCCTCCACCGACACGTCGGTGATCCGGTAGTCGCTGCCGTTCTTCTTGACGACCCAGTCCACCCGCACCGGCGGGGCGCCCGAAGGCTGCAGGATCTGGCTCGATACCACCGCGTCGTCCTGTCCCTCCGCGCGCGAGCCCGTCACCTTAACGGTCTGGCCGGAATACTCGCTGAAGCGGGTGGAATAGGCGCGCACGACATACTGCTCGAAGAGCTTCTGGAACTCCTGCTTGTCCTCATCGCTGGCCGAGAGCCAGTAGCGGCCGAGGACGAAGCGGGAGATGCGCGGCATGTCGAAATTGGCGTCGAGCATCGCGCGGAAGCGCTGCTCGCGCTCGGCGGCGGGGGTACTGGTGGTGCTCAGCGTATTGATCGCTTCGCTGGCTAGGCCGTTGATGAAGCCCTCCGGGCTCTGAGCGGAGCCGGCGGCAGCGGGACGGATCGCGGGCAGGAGAAACAGGCCTGCGGCCAGAAGCGGCATCAGCAGGGCAGCGCGGCGAGACGGCATGGCGGGGGGCGACCTCGGTCTCCAGGGCCGGCGGCGGCTGCCGGTCGCTGGGGGGAGATGCGCCGGACCTGGAGTTCCCTGTCCGGCGGCCGACAAGGCATTCCGGTATCACAAAAACGTCTCGAATGCCAGCCTTCGGCGGGCGTCCCCGACACCGCAATCGAGAAGCAATTACAGCAAGTTGGCCCGCTTCCGTGGCAGCTTTTCCGGCGCATTGCGGTCGATGCGATGGGTCTTGCAGAAGAACATAAAGATATGTTTATTTCTGTCTGCCAATGATCTGGGCATGAGAGCGGTGATGGATCATCTGAT
Source organism: Allostellaceae bacterium (assembly GCA_035507155.1). Taxonomy (GTDB): domain Bacteria; phylum Pseudomonadota; class Alphaproteobacteria; order ATCC43930; family CGMCC-115725; genus DASZHJ01. The sequence continues at coordinate 9,784 of DATJOK010000172.1, read as the reverse complement.
GAGCGGCCTGCGCGCCGCGGCGGAGCCGACGCGGCTCAGGCTGCTGGCCCTCTGCGGCCAGGGCGAACTGACGGTGGGCGAGCTGGTGGAGATACTCGGCCAGAGCCAGCCGCGAGTGTCCCGGCATCTGAAGCTGCTCTGTGACGGCGGCCTTCTCGATCGTTTCCGCGACGGCACGTTCGTCTTCTACCGCCTTGCGCGCCGCGGCGTGGGCGCCGAGCTCGCGCGCCACGTACTCTCGCTGCTGCCCGCTGAGGATCCGATCGCCACCCTCGACCGCGAGCGCCTCGCCGCCCGCAAGCGCGAGCGCGCCGCCGCCGCCAACGCCTATTTCCGCGCCAACGCCGCCCAGTGGGACCGCATGCGCTCGCTCTACGTCGACGAGCGGGAAGTGGAGGCGGCGCTGATGGCGCTGCTGCCACCCGAGGGGATCGGCGACTTCCTCGATGTCGGCACCGGCACCGGCCGGATGCTCGAGCTCTTCGGCCCGCGCGTCGAGCATGCGGTGGGCGTCGATCTCGCCCGCGAGATGCTGGCGGTGGCGCGCGCCAATCTCGAGCGCGCGGGGCTGCGCAACTGGTCGCTCCGGCAGGGCGACATGTACCAGCTGCCGCTGCCGGCGGAATCCTTCGACGCGGCGGTGTTCCATCAGGTGCTGCACTATGCCGAGGATCCGCTCCGCGCCCTCCGCGAGGCGAGCCGGGTGCTGCGGCCGGGAGGCCGGCTGGTGATCGTCGATTTCGCGCCGCACGAAGTGGAAGCGCTGCGCGCCGAGCACGCCCATCGGCGGCTGGGATTCGCCGACGACGAGCTGGCGCAATCCTGCGCCGAGGCCGGCTTCGATCCCGGCGCCATCGCTCATCTGCCCGGCCAGCCGCTGACGGTGACCTTGTGGTCGGCGCGCCGGCGGCTCGCCGCGCAGCAGCCGCGCCGGGCGGCCGAGACCGCGGCGCGCGCCGGCGCCGCGGCGGTGCCGTCATGATCCGCGCACTGCTTGCCGCCGAGCCGCTTTGGCACCAGGGCACGCGCCCCCTCGTTTCCTTCGAGTTCTTTCCGCCGAAGAGTGCCGAGATGGAGGCGAAGCTCTGGCAGGTGGTGAAGCGGCTGGAGCCGCTGGGGCCGCGCTTCGTCTCCGTCACCTACGGTGCCGGCGGCACCACGCGGGAGCGCACCCACGCCACCGTCGTCCGCATCCGCCGCGAGACCACGCTGGAGCCGGCGGCGCATCTCACCTGCGTCGGCGCCAGCCGCGCCGAGATCGACGAGGTGGCGCGCCGCTACTGGGAAGCCGGCATCCGCCACGTGGTAGCACTGCGCGGCGACGCGCCGGCAGGCAGCGGCCGCTACGAGCCGCATCCGGAGGGCTATCCCTATGCCGCCGAGCTGGTCGCCGGCCTGAAGCGCGCCGCCGATTTCGAGATCACCGTCGCCGCATATCCCGAGACGCATCCGGAGGCGGCGAGCGCCGGCGCCGATCTCGACAACCTCAGGCGCAAGATGGACGCCGGCGCCAGCCGCGCCATCACCCAGTTCTTCTTCGACATCGAGGTCTATCTGCGCTTCGTCGAGCGCGCCCGCGCCGCCGGCATCACCGTGCCGATCGTGCCGGGCATCCTGCCGGTCACCAACGTCGCGCAGGTGAAGAAATTCGCCGGCGCCTGCGGCGCCTCGGTGCCCGCCTGGATGACGGCGCTCTTCGAGGGGCTCGACGGCGATCCCGAGACGCGCCGCCTGGTGGCGGCCTCGATCGCCATCGAGCAGTGCCGCCGGCTGCAGGCGGAAGGCATCGGCGAGTTCCATTTCTATACGCTCAATCGCGCCGATCTGGCGGTGGCGATCTGCCACATGCTGGGCGTGCGGGCGCCGGTCCCCGCGGCATTGGCGCAGAGTGCGGAGTAGGTGAGCAGGCGGGCATGACGCATCTTCTCGACTATCTCAGAGACCGGGTTCTGCTTTGCGACGGCGCCATGGGCACCGAGATCCAGGCGCGCGCCCTCGATGTGGAGCGCGACTTCCTCGGCCAGGAGAACTGCAGCGAGATCCTGAACGAGAGTCGGCCGGACCTGATCCGCGAGATCTATCTCAATTATTTCCGCGCCGGCTCCGATGCGATCCAGACCAATACCTTCGGCGGCTCGCCGGTGACGCTGGGCGAGTTCGGCCTGCAGGACCGCGCCTTCGAGCTCAACCGGCGCGCCGTCGAGCTGGCGCAGGAGGCGCGCGCCGAATTCGCCGGCGACGGCCGCACGCGCTTCATCATCGGCTCGGTGGGGCCGGGAACGCGGCTCCCGTCGCTCGGTCACATCGACTACCAGACGCTGGAGGATGCGCTCGCGATCCAGTGCGCCGGCCTCGTCGCCGGTGGCGTCGACGCGATCCTGGTCGAGACCTGCCAGGACACGCTGCAGATGAAGGCGGCGGTCAATGGCGCCAAGCGCGCCCGCGCCGAGGCCGGGAGCGAGGTGCCGCTGCTTGTTCAAGTAACCGTGGAGACGACCGGCACCCTGCTGGTGGGCTCCGATATCGGCGCCGCCGCCACTGTGGTGGACGCGCTCTCGGTGCCGATGGTCGGCATCAACTGCGCGACCGGCCCGCAGGAGATGGCGGAGCATGTGAAGTGGCTGGGCGAGAGCTGGCCGGGTCTGGTCTCGGTGCAGCCCAACGCCGGCCTCCCCGAGCTGGTGGACGGCAGGGCGCATTATCCGCTCTCGCCCCAGGAGCTGGCGCAGTGGCAGGAGCGCTTCATCCGCGAGGACGGGGTCAACCTGATCGGCGGCTGCTGCGGCACCAACCCCGCTCATATCGCCGCTCTCGACCAGATGCTGAAGCGCCTGGGAAGCGCCGGGCCGCGGCCGACGCCGGTGGAGCGCAAGCGTTTCTGGGTCCCCTCGCTCGCCTCGCTCTACCAGCCGGTGGCGCTCCGCCAGGAGAACGCCTATCTCTCGATCGGCGAGCGCTGCAATGCCAACGGCTCCAAGCTCTTCCGCGAGCGGCAGGAGAAGGGCGACTGGGACGGCTGCGTCGAGATGGCGCGCGAGCAGGTGAAGGAGGGCTCGAACGCCCTCGACCTCTGCACGGCCTTCGTCGGCCGCGATGAGATCGCTGACATGACCGAGGCGGTGAAGCGCATGCGCGGCGCCGTCACCGCGCCGCTGGTGCTGGATTCGACCGAGCTTCCGGTACTGGAGGCGGCCCTCAAGCTCTATGGCGGCAAGGCCGTCCTCAACTCCATCAACTTCGAGGACGGCGAGGGGCCGGCGGAGAAGCGCATGGAGCTGGCGCGCCGCTTCGGCGCCGCTGTCGTCGCCCTCACCATCGACGAGCAGGGGATGGCGAAGGAGGTCGAGCGCAAGGTGGAAGTCGCCAAGCGGCTGCGCGATTTCGCCTGCGGCCGCTACGGCCTCCCAGAGAGCGACCTCATCATCGATCCGCTCACCTTCACCATCTGCACCGGCAACGAGGACGACCGCAAGCTCGGCCTCCATACCCTGGACGCGATCGAGCGCATCGCGGCGGAGCTGCCGCAGTGCCAGATCGCCCTCGGCCTCTCCAACATCTCCTTCGGCCTCAACCCGCCGGCGCGGCACGTGCTGAACTCGGTCTTCCTCGACCACGCGCTGAAGCGCGGCCTAACGGCGGCGATCGTCCATGTGCTGCGCATCCTGCCCTTCCACCAGATCCCCGAGGCGGAGGCGCGGATCGCCGAGGACCTGATCTATGACCGCCGGCGTCCGGGCTACGATCCGCTGCAAGCCTATATCGCCCTCTTCGGCAACCGTCAGAGCGCCAAGTCGCAGAAGAAGGAGCGGCCGGCGGCGGTGGAGGAGCGCTTGAAGCAGCGCATCATCGACGGCGACCGCCTCGGCCTCGAGGATGACCTGAAGCTCGCCATGGAGCGCCACAAGCCCCTCGACATCATCAACGTCTTTCTGCTGGACGGCATGAAGGTGGTGGGCGAGCTCTTCGGTTCCGGCAAGATGCAGCTCCCCTTCGTGCTGCAGTCGGCGGAGACCATGAAGGCGGCGGTCGCCTGCCTCGAGCCGCATATGGAGCGCGTCGAGGGCCAGCAGAAGGGGACGGTGGTGCTCGCCACCGTCAAGGGCGACGTCCACGACATCGGCAAGAACCTCGTCGACATCATCCTCACCAACAACGGCTATCGCGTGATCAATCTCGGCATCAAGCAGCCGATCGCCGCCATTCTCGACGCCGCCGAGCAGCACAAGGCCGACGCCGTCGGCATGTCCGGCCTGCTGGTGAAGTCGACGGTGGTGATGCGGGAGAACCTGGAGGAGATGTCGCGCCGCGGCTTCGCGAAGCCGGTGCTGCTAGGCGGCGCCGCGCTGACGCGCCGCTACGTCGAGGAGGATTGCGTCAAGGCCTATGCCGGTGGCCGCGTCGCCTATGCGGGCGATGCCTTCGACGGGCTCGGCTTGATGGACAAGGTGATGACCGGCGGCTTCGACGGCTACCTCGCCGAGCAGGCGCGGAAGAGTCAGGGCCGCGCCGTCAACGAGAAGCGCAAGCTCGGCCGCGCCGCCGACGAGCGCGTGCTGCGTCCCGTCGATCTCGAGGAGATCCGCCTCCGTCGCGCCGAGCTGACGCGCGACGTGCCGGTGCCGCTGCCGCCGTTCTGGGGCGCCCGCACCATCGCCCGGGTGCCGGTGAAGGCGCTGGTGCCCTATCTCAACGAGCGCATGCTCTATCAATTCCACTGGGGCTACCGGAAGCAGGGCCGCAGCCTGGACGAATTCAGGGAATGGGCGCATCACGAGCTCAGGCCGATCCTGCAGCGCCTGCTGGAGACCGCGGGCGAGCAGGACATCTTCGTGCCGCAGGCGGTCTACGGCTATTGGAGGTGCGCGGCGAGCGGCAACGACGTGATCCTCTATGGCGAGGATGGTTCGAGCGAAGTTGCCCGCTTCACCTTCCCGCGCCAGAACAAGGAAGGCGGCCTCTGCATCGCAGACTTCTTCCGCGACGAGAGCGAGGGGGCGAATTCTCGCGACGTCCTCGGCCTACAGGCGGTGACGGTCGGACGGCGCGCCACCGAGGTGGCGCAGGAGTGGTTCAAGCAGGACCGTTACCAGGACTACCTCTATCTCCACGGCCTCTCGGTGGAGATGGCGGAGGCGATGGCGGAGTACGTGCACAAGCGCATCCGCGCCGAGCTCGGATTCGCCGCCGAGGAGGCGCGCGACCTCGAGGCGATGCTGGGCCAGGGCTATCGCGGCAGCCGCTATTCCTTCGGCTATCCCGCGTGCCCGAACCTCGGCGACCAGCGGGCGCTGCTGAGGCTCTTGGGCGCCGAGGCTGTGGGATTGTCGCTCACCGAGGAGGACCAGCTGGAGCCCGAGCAGTCCACCTCGGCGATCGTCGTGCTGCACCCGCAGGCGAAATACTTCTCGGTCTGAGGCTCCTCGTCCCCCGCCGGCGAGAGCGGTGAGCGTGCTGCGCCGGTGCTGGCGCCGCGCCGCGGTTTATGGCAAGTCTACGGCACGCAGCGTCGGCTCCGCCTCAGTGCGGGCGAGGGCCGGTGCCCAAATAGACGTCAGGGAGGAGCGACGATGATCCGACAGCATTTTTCCCGACCCCATGTTTCCCGCTGGCGCTGGCGCTGGCGCTGGGGCGCGGCGGCGGCCCTGTTGCTGCTGCTGGGCGTCGCGGCTCCGGCGCGGGCCGACGACATGAAGGTGAAGATCGCTGTCGGCGGCGGCTCCTGCCTCTGTTATCTCCCGACCATGCTCGCGGAGCAGCTCGGCCTCTACAAGAAGGCGGGTCTCGACGTGGAGATCGCCGATTTCAAGGGCGGCTCCCAGGCGCTGACCGCGGTGCTGGGCGGCAGCTCCGACGTGGTCTCCGGCTTCTATGACCATACGGTCGAGCTGCAGGCGAAGGGCAAGTTCCTGGAATCGATTGTGATCTTCGATCGTTTCCCCGGACTGGTGCTGATGGTGTCGCCCGGCAACACGGACAAGATCAAGACCGTCAAGGATCTCGTCGGCAAGAAGGTTGGCGTCAGCGCGCCCGGCTCCTCCACCGACTTCTTCCTCAAGTATGTCCTGCGCAAGTCCGGCGAGGATCCCTCGCAGACCTCAGTGGTCGGCATCGGCAACGGCGCGCCCTCCGTCGCCGCCATGGAGCAGAACCAGGTCGACGCCGGCGTGCTGGTCGAGCCGGCGCCGACGGTGCTGCAGATGAAGTACCCCCATATCCGCACCCTCAGCGACACCCGCAGCGAGAAGGACACGCTCGCGGTATTCGGCGGCGCCTATCCGGCGGGCGCGCTCTATACCTATAGCTCCTGGGTCGAGAAGCATCCGAAGGAGTCCCAGGCGCTCGCCGAGGCGATCGTCGGGACGCTGCAGTGGATCCACAAGCATACGCCCGAGGAGATCATGGCGAAGATGCCGGACAATCTCGTCGGCGGCGACAAGGCGCTCTATCTGGCCGCGCTCAAGAACTCGCTGCCGCAATATTCCCTCGACGGCAAGATGGACCCGAAGGGCGCCAAGGCGGTGCTCGAGGTCTTCTCCCAGTCCGATCCGGAGGTCGCCAACGCGAAGGTGGACGTGACCAAGACCTACAACAACAGCTTCGCCGAGGCGGCGGCGAAGAAGATCGGGCTGACCAACTAGCCGGCGGCGGGCCGATACATGGACTTCCGCGTTTCGTTGCTCTCCAGCGCTCGGAGAGCGACGGGACGCGGAAACCTGTTGCGCCCGAAGCTTTACAGCACATGACACCCTCCGCACCGCCTGCCGTCGCCTTCGAGGACGTCACCATCCGCTTCCGTGCACCGCGCGGCGGCGTCCACACCGTGCTGCAGCACGTCTCGCTCGAGGTGCAGGACGGCACCTTCCTCGCCATCGTCGGTCCCTCGGGCTGCGGCAAGTCGACGCTGCTCAACGTGGCGGCCGGCCTGCTGACGCCGCCCGAAGGCCGCGCGGTGATCTTCGGCAAGCCGCTCGACGGCATCAACCGGCACGCCACATATCTCTTCCAGCAGGATGCGCTGCTGCCCTGGCGCACGGTGCTCGACAACGTGATGCTGGGGCTTGCCTTCCGCAACGCGCCGCGCGAGGAGGCGGAGGCGCAGGCGCGCCGCTTCATCGAGCGCGTCGGCCTCCGGGGCTTCGAGGATCGCTTCCCGCATCAGCTCTCGGGCGGCATGCGCAAGCGCGTGGCGGTGGCGCAGAGCTGGATCGTCGGCCCGCGTATTCTCTTGATGGACGAGCCCTTCGGCGCGCTCGACGTGCAGACGCGGCAGATCATGGAGAACGAGCTCCTTGATCTCTGGCAGGAGAGCCGGCAGACCGTGCTCTTCATCACCCATGATCTCGAGGAGGCGGTGGCGCTCGCCGATCGCGTGGTGCTGATCTCCGCCGGACCCGGCGCCCGCATCAAGGGCGACTATGAGGTGCCGCTGCCGCGGCCGCGCGATGTCGCCGAGATCCGCCTCAACCCCGACTTCATGCAGCTCTACAAGCGCATCTGGTCCGACCTCCGCGAGGAGGTCCGCCACTCCTACGAGGCGGGCAATCGATGAGCGCCGAGCAGTCGGAGAGCGGCGCCGGCCGCGTCGCCACCACGACGCGGAAGCCGCTCAATCCGTGGCTGGTGCTGAGCGCGCAGGTCGCGGTCTTCGTGCTGGTGATGGGGCTCTGGCAGGGGCTCGCCGCGGCGGGGGTGCTCGATCCCTTCTTCTTCAGCCGCCCCACTGCGATCGTGGCGCAGATCTGGAAGTGGGTGGTGACCGGCTTCATCTGGCCGCATCTCGCCACCACCCTGATCGAGGCGCTGATGGCCTTCGTGATCGGCACCGCTTTCGGCATCGGCGCCGGGCTGGCGCTGGCGCGGGTCGAGCTGCTGGCGCGCGTCTTCGATCCCTATATCCGCATCCTGAACGCGCTGCCGCGCGTCATCCTCGGTCCGATCTTCATCCTCTGGTTCGGCCTTGGCATCGCCTCCAAGGTGGCGCTGGCGGTGACGCTCGTCTTCTTCATCGTCTTCTTCAACACCTTCCAGGGCATCCGCGAGGTCGATCCCGTCGTCCTCAACAACGCGCGCATGCTGCAGGCGAGCGAGCGGCAGCTGCTGCGCTATGTCTATCTGCCGTCGGCGATGGCCTGGATCTTCTCCAGCCTGCACACCAGCATCGGCTTTGCCCTGGTGGGCGCCGTTGTCGGCGAGTATCTCGGCGCCGCCCGCGGCATCGGCTATGTGGTGGCGCAGGCAGAAGGCGTCTTCGACACTACCGGCGTCTTCGCCGGGTTGATCCTGACCTCGGTGGTGGTGCTGCTGATCGACCTCGGCATCAACCGGCTCGAGCGCTACCTGCTGCGCTGGCGGCCGGGGAATTAGGTCGACGCTGGACTGGCGGTGTTGCGTCCTTCGAGACGCGCGCTGAAGCGCGCTCCTCGGGATGAGGTATTTTCCTTCTGCCATCCTCTATCGTCCTCATCCTTGTAAGTCATGTTTGTCCGCATCGAGTAGAGTTTCAGGTGCGGTGGCGTCGGGGAGGCCGTCTCATCCTCGGGCAACGAAGCCCGCTCCTCAGCACGGCTCTCCCGTCGCCGATCCATCGAACCCGGACAGTCGTGCGGGCCGCAGCGCGAGCCCGGTTAAGCAAGGACGGGATGCGATGGAAGTGTTTGTTGGCATCGATGTGTCGAAGGACCGGCTGGACGTGCATGTGCGGCCCGGTGGCGAGGCCTTCGCCGTCGCGCGCGACGGCGAAGGCCTGACGGTCCTGGTCGGGCGGCTGCGGGATCTGGCGCCACGGCTCGTTGCGGTGGAGGCGACCGGCGGGTTCGAGATGACGGTGTCGGCGGCGATTGGCGCGGCCGGCTTGCCGCTGGCGGTGGTCAATCCGGCACAGGTGCGCCACTTCGCCCAGGCGCTGGGCAAGCGCGCCAAGACCGACGCCGTCGATGCCGAGGTCATCGCCTGCTTTGCCGAGGCCACCCGGCCCGAGGCGCGGCCGCTGCCCGATGCCGAGACCCAGCTGCTGGCCGATCTGATGGCGCGGCGGCGCCAGATCGTCGTCATGATAGCGGCCGAGCGCCAGCGCGCGCCGCGGCTGCCAAAGAGGCTGCGCCGAAGCTGCGAGCGGGTCGTCGCCATGCTCGAGAAGGAGCTCGCCACCCTCGACCAGGACATCGATACCAGCGTCCGCGGCTCGCCTGCCTGGCGTGCCAAGGAGGATCTCCTTGCCTCCGTCCCCGGCATCGGCAGTCTCACCGCCCGCGTGCTCATCGCCGAGCTCCCCGAACTCGGCACCCTCGATCGCCGCAAGATCGCCAGCCTGGTCGGCCTCGCCCCCTTCACCCGCCAATCCGGTCAATGGCACGGCAAGGCCTTCATCGGCGGCGGACGCCGCTCCGTCCGCGCCTCCCTCTTCGTTGCCACCATGGCCGCCGTCCGCCACAACCCCCTCATCCGCGACTTCCGCAATCGGCTCCTCGCAAAAGGCAAGCCCAAGATGGTCGCCATGATCGCCTGCATGCGAAAGCTTCTCGTCATCCTCAACGCCATCGCCAGGGAGCAAAAACCGTGGCAGCCCGCTTGACACCCAACACAGTCGCTGAGGAGCGCGCGGTAGCGCACGTCTCGAAGGACGCACGATCCTTCTGCAGGTCACGGCCGGGCGATCGCCTCGTGATGGCGGATCACTTCCTTGACGATGAAGGCGAGGAACTTCTCGGCGAATTCGGGATCGAGCTTGGCGCTCTCGGCGAGCTTGCGCAGCCGCGCGATCTGCTGCGCCTCGCGGCCGGGGTCG
>DATJOK010000171.1:0-7388 GCA_035507155.1 Allostellaceae bacterium | reverse complement strand
TGCGGATGATCACCTCGCCGACGCGGCCCATGGCCTGGCTGTCGGAGGCGATCATCGAGAAGGCGCCGAGATCGTGCAGGATGTCCTCGGCGGCAATGGTCTCGCGGCGGATGCGGCTCTCGGCGAAGGCCACGTCCTCGGCGATCTTCGGATCGAGGTGATGGCAAACCATGAGCATGTCGAGATGCTCGTCGAGGGTGTTGACCGTGTAGGGCCGCGTCGGATTGGTCGAGGACGGCAGCACGTTCGCCTCGCCGCACACTTTGATGATGTCGGGCGCGTGGCCGCCGCCGGCGCCCTCGGTGTGGAGCGCGTGGATGGTGCGGCCCTTGAAGGCGGCGACCGTATTTTCCACGAAGCCGGACTCGTTGAGCGTGTCGGTGTGGATCAGCACCTGCACGTCCATGTCGTCGGCAACCGCGAGGCAGTTGTCGATGGCGGCGGGCGTAGTGCCCCAATCCTCGTGCAGCTTCAATCCGCAGGCGCCGGCGTTGATCTGCTCGACGAGGCCTTTGGGGAGCGCCGCATTGCCCTTGCCCCAGAAGCCCAGATTCATCGGGAAGGCCTCGGCGGCCTGCAGCATCCGCGCCATGTGCCAGGGGCCGGGCGTGCAGGTCGTGGCCTTGGTGCCCGTCGCCGGTCCGGTGCCGCCACCCAGCATAGTGGTGACGCCGCTGTAGAGCGCCTCCTCGATCTGCTGCGGGCAGATGAAATGGATGTGAGCGTCGATGCCGCCGGCGGTGATGATCTTGCCCTCGCCGGCGATCGCCTCGGTGCCGGGGCCGATGACGATGTCGACGCCGGGCTGCACGTCGGGATTGCCGGCCTTGCCGATGGCAGCAATGCGGCCGTCCTTGATGCCGATATCGGCCTTGACGATGCCCCAATGGTCGAGGATCAGCGCGTTGGTGATGACGGTGTCGACGGCGCCCTCGGCGCGGCTCGTCTGCCCCTGCCCCATGCCGTCGCGAATCACCTTGCCGCCGCCGAACTTCACCTCCTCGCCGTAGGTGGTGCGATCCTCCTCCACCTCGATGAAGAGCTCGGTGTCGGCGAGCCGGACCTTGTCGCCGACCGTGGGACCGAACATGTCGGCATAGACACCGCGTGGGATCTTGTAGGTCATGGTCCCCTCAGAGCTTGCCGTTCACCTTGGCATTGAAGCCGTAGATCGTCCGCGCGCCCGCATAGGCGACGAGGGTCACCGTCCGTTTCTGGCCGGGCTCGAAACGCACTGCGGTGCCGGCGGGAATGTCGAGGCGCATGCCGCGCGCCTTCTCGCGATCGAAGGCGAGCGCCGGGTTGGTCTCGTAGAAATGATAGTGGCTCCCCACCTGGATCGGCCGGTCGCCCGTATTGGCCACCTCCAGGCTCGCGGTGGCGCGGCCCTCGTTGAGGGTGAGGTCGCCGGATTTCGGGATGATCTCGCCGGGAATCATGGACGCCTCACCGGATCGGATGATGGACGGTAACGAGCTTGGTGCCGTCGGGGAAAGTCGCCTCGACCTGGATGTCGTGGATCATTTCGGCTACCCCCTCCATCACCTGCTCGCGCTTGATCACCTCGGCGCCGTCGCGCATCAGCTCGGCGACGCTCCTGCCGTCGCGGGCGCCTTCCACCACGAAATCGGTGATGAGCGCCACCGCCTCGGGATGGTTGAGCTTGACCCCGCGCTCCAGCCGCCGCCGCGCCACCACGGCGGCCATCGCCACCAGCAGCTTGTCCTTCTCCCTCGGCGTCAGATTCATGCCCCTCCCCCTCGCCTCGTCACGTCAGCCAGACGCGCGGCAGCCGGCGCGGTAATCCCGCCACGACGGCGCGCAGCCCGGCACAGTATTCCATCACATCCCGGCGCACCGCACCCGCTTCAAGGGCCAGGAACCGCGCCAGCAGGACCTCGCCGTTCACCACGGTGGCGCCGCAGCGGCTCGCGGCATTCCGGAGCAGCGCGCGCGCATCGTGGAGCCGGTCCCCTGCATCGCCGGCGGCGTAGATCACCGTGGCGCCGGCGCCAGCACCGTTGAAGCCGGCGGGATGCGCCAACGCCGCCGCGACCTCGCCTTCGAGATGGAGAGCATCGGCCCAGACGAGGCGCGAACCGCGCGACAGGCGCCACTCGTCGTGGAGCCGGCCGCGGGTGAAGCGCTCGCCGCGCGCGGCGCGGCCGAACACCACCAGCTCGCAGCCGAGAAACCGCGCGCCCGGCCAGAGATCGATGCGTGTGCGACGGACCAGCCGCGCCCCATCGAAGAGAATGGTCTCCTGCGGCAGCCACTCGACCCAGCTGTCGGCCTTGGCCCGGACAGCGACATCGATGCGGGCGTCCCGCCCGGACGCGCGATAGATCTTCTCCGCCGCCTGGGTGGTGGCGATGACGCGAGCGCCCTCGCCGGCCTCCAGCGCGATATCCAGGCGGTCGCCGCCAGTGACGCCGCCGGAGGTGGTGAGCAGGACGACGCCCAGCGGCTCGCCAGGCTCGGAGCGCGGAAACAGGATGCGGCATGGCGTGCGCTGATAGAGACGCGCCACCCGGGTGTTGCCGGATCGATCCGCGACGAAACGCAGCTCGGCCACGCCGTGGCACCGCTCGAGACGATCGTCGAGCGTGCGGAAATCGGTGGCGAGGGCGGCATCGTCTCTCACGTCAGACGGTAAGATAGCGCCGAACCTCGGTCTCCACCATCTCGTCGGCGCGGCCCGCCAGCACCACCTCGCCGCGATCCATCACCGCATAGGTGTCGGCGAGGGTGCGCGCGAACTCGAAATACTGCTCCACCAGCAGGATCCCCATCTCGCCCATCATGGCGAGAAGGCGGATCACCCGCTCGATATCCTTGATGATGGAAGGCTGGATGCCCTCGGTGGGCTCGTCGAGGATGAGGAGCTTCGGCCGTGTCACCAATGCCCGGGCGATCGCCAGCTGCTGCTGCTGGCCGCCGGAGAGGTCGCCGCCCCGCCGGTGCTGCATGTCCTTCAGGACCGGAAAGAGGGTGAAGATCTCGTCGGAGATCTTGCGGTCGTGGCGGGCAAGCGGCGCGAAGCCGGTCTCCAGGTTCTCGCGCACCGTGAGATGCGGGAAGATCTCGCGCCCCTGCGGCACCAGCGCCATGCCGAGCCGCGCGCGCTCGTAAGGCCTGAGGTTGGCGATGTTGTGGCCGAGCCACTGGATCGATCCGCCGGCGATCGGATTGAGACCGAAGATCGCCCGCAGCAGGCTGGTCTTGCCGACGCCGTTGCGGCCGAGCAGGCAGGTGATCTTGCCGGTCTCGACCGTAAGGCTGACGTCGCGCAACGTGTGGCTCGCGCCGTAGTAGAGGTTGAGCGCCTGGACCGAGAGCATGGTTCAGCGCCCCAGATAGACTTCGATGACTTTGGGATCGCTCTGCACATGCTCGAGCGATCCCTCCGCCAGCACCGAGCCCTCGTGCAGCACGGTGATGCGGGCGCCGAGCCGCCGGACGAACTCCATGTCGTGCTCGACCACCACCACCGTCCGCTCGCCGGCGATCGACAGCAGCAGCGAGGCGGTTGCCTCGGTCTCGTGATCGGTCATGCCGGCGACCGGCTCGTCCAGCAGCAGGAGCTGGGCGTCCTGCATCAGCAGCATGCCGATCTCGAGCCACTGCTTCTGCCCGTGGCTGAGGGTCCCGGCGATGGTGCCGGCGCGCTCCGAGAGACCGACGGTGGCCAGTGTCCGCTCCACCGCCTGGCGCTGGTGCCGTGTCACCTCGGCGAAGAGCACCCGCCAGGCACCGCGCGCGCTCTTGAGCGCGAGTTCCAGGTTGTCGAACACGGTCAGGTTCTGGAACACGGTCGGCCGCTGGAACTTGCGGCCGATGCCGAGGGTGGCGATCGCAGCCTCGTCGAGACGTGTCAGGTCGTAACTGCCGTCGAAGAACACGTCGCCCTTGTCGGGCCGGGTCTTGCCGGTGATGACGTCCATCATCGTGGTCTTGCCCGCACCGTTAGGGCCGATGATGGTCCTGAGCTCACCCTTGTTGATGACGAGAGAGAGCTCGTTCAGCGCCTTGAATCCGTCGAAGCTGACAGTGACGCCGTCGAGGTAGAGATGGGTGTCGGCGGCCGGCGCCGGCGCGGCGCGGCGGCGCGACCGGGGTGCCGGTTTCACCGGCAGTGTGACGAGATTGTCAGTCGTCACCGGCGGCCTCCACCGCTCTTGGCGCATGGGTGCGTCGTCGGTTGCGCCATTGACCCAACAGGCCGGTCAGCCCCCTGGGGAAGAACAGGGTGACCAGCACGAAGATCGCGCCGAGGAAGAACAGCCAGAATTCCGGCGCCGCCCCGGTGAAATAGGTCTTGGCGACGTTGACCAGCACGGCCCCCACCAGCGCGCCGACCAGATTGCCGCGGCCGCCGACGGCGACCCAGATTGCGATCTCGATGGAATTCGCCGGCGAGAATTCGCTGGGGTTGATGATGCCGACCTGCGGCACGTAGAGCGCGCCGGCGATCCCCGCCAGCACCGCCGAGAAGGTGAAGGCGAGGAGCTTTGCGTTCTCGACCCGATATCCCAGGAACCGGACCCGGTTCTCGGCGTCGCGGAGCGCCAGCAGCAGGCGGCCGAGCTTCGATCCCACGATCCAGCGGCAGATCAGGAAACCGATGCCAAGCGCGATGACCGAGGCGATATAGAGGCCGCGCCGGGTCGAGGGCATCTGAATCTCGAAGCCCAGGATGTCCTTGAAATCGGTGAGGCCGTTGTTGCCGCCGAAACCCATGTCGTTGCGGAAGAAGGCGAGCAGCAACGCGTAGGTCAGCGCCTGGGTGATGATCGAGAGATAGACGCCGGTGACGCGCGAGCGGAAGGCGAACCAGCCGAAGGCGAAGGCGAGGATGCCGGGCACCAGCACCACCATCAGCGCCGCGAAGGCGAAATGGTCGAAACCGTACCAGTACCAGGGCAGCTCCTTCCAATTGAGGAACACCATGAAGTCCGGCAGCACCGCATTGCCATAGACGCCGCGGGTGCCGATCTGGCGCATGAGGTACATGCCCATGGCATAGCCGCCGAGCGCGAAGAAGGCGCCGTGCCCAAGGCTCAGGATCCCGGCATAGCCCCAGACGAGATCGAGGCTGAGAGCGAGGAGCGCGTAGCAGGCGTATTTGCCGAAGAGCGGGATCAGGTAGTCCGGCACCCGGAAGGCCGAGCCGGAGGCCGGCAGCGCGTTGAGCAGCGGCACCAGCACCACCAGAAGCGCGCCGATCAGCAGGAACCCTGCCCAGCCGCGACGGTCGAGAAGCCCGGCGATCGCAGTCATGCCGTCAATTCTCCGCCGCCCGGCCGCGCAGCGCGAAGAGCCCGCGCGGCCGCTTCTGGATGAAGAGGATGATCGCCAGCAGCACCACCACCTTGCCGAGGACCGCGCCCGCCACCGGCTCCAGGATCTTGTTGACGATGCCGAGCGTCATCGCGCCCACCAGCGTGCCCATGAGATTGCCGACGCCGCCGAATACCACCACCAGGAAGCTGTCGACGATGTAGATGGTCCCGAGGTTGGGGCTGACATTGCCGATCTGCGAAAGGGCGACGCCGGCGATCCCGGCGATGCCGGATCCCAGACCGAAGGTGAGCGCGTCGATCCGCGCCGTCGGAATGCCCATCACCGCCGCCATGTCGCGGTTCTGCGTCACCGCCCGCATGTGGAGGCCGAAGCTCGTTCGCCGCAGCAGCAGGGCCAGCGCGCCCAGCACCGCGAAGCAGAAGACGATGATCACGAGCCGATTCCAGGTGACGGTGAATCCGCCGATGAGATCGATGCCGCCGGTCATCCAGCTGGGATTCGAGACCTGCCGGTTCGGCGCGCCGAACACCGTGCGCACCAGCTGCTGCAGGATGAGGCTTACGCCCCAGGTCGCCAGCATGGTCTCCAGCGGGCGATTGTAGAGGAAGCGGATAACCGTCCGCTCCAGCAGCACGCCGACGGCGCCGGCGGCCAGAAACGCGACCGGCACGGCGGCGACCAGATAGGCATCGAACCAGCCCGGCGGCAGGAAGGAGCGAAACGCCTCCTGCACCACGAAGGCGCTGTAGGCGCCGAGCATGATCATCTCGCCGTGCGCCATGTTGATGACGCCCATCACGCCAAAGGTGATGGCAAGCCCGATCGCCGCCAGCAACAGCACGCTGCCGAGACTGATGCCCTCGAAGAGAGTGGCGCCGACGCCGATCAGCCGCTGCCGGCCGGCGATGCCGGAGATCGCATGGTCGAGGGCCGCCTTCACCTCGGGATCGAGGTTGGGGGCGTCGCGGCGCTCGTTCAGCAGGCTGAAGATATCGGGATCGCTGGTGTCTGCGAGCTTGCCGATGGCGCCCAGCACGACCGACTTGTCGCCGCTGAAGAGATGCGCCGCCGCCACCGCTCGGCCGAGCACCTGACGGACCTCGTCGTCCTTCTCGGCGGCGTAGGCCTTCTCGAGCGCCTGGATGCGCTCGGCGCCGGGATGCTTCAGCGCCTCCTGCGCGGCGGAGAGGCGGTCGTCGCGACGATCGCTGAACAGGGTAAGACCACCCAGCGCCGCGTCGATGATGCCGCGCAGCCGGTTGTTGATCACCACCTTGTCGAGGCTGTCGCAGGAAACCGTGCCGAGCTTCTTGCCCGAGACGGCGTCGGAAGTATCGCAATTGCCTCCATTCTCGATGCCGATGACAAGCTGCGCCGGCTTCTTCGGCGACGCCGTGGCGGTAGCGTCGGAGCTGGTCGTATCCGAGGATGTGCTGTCGGTCGAGGCGTTATCGCTATCCGAGCCGGAACCGTTGTCGGTATTGCCGTTGTCGTCCGATTGGCCACCGACGGTGTAGAGGTTGCCGTCGCTCAGCGCGCGCAGGATGCGGATCGCATTCGGATCGCCGGAGGCGCCGAGCGCGCGGATCGCTGCCGCTTTCTGGTCGAAATCGTCCGAGGCCAGCGGCTGCAGGATCTCCGCGAGCTCCGCGGCGAGGGCGCTCTGGGAGAGCGCCAGCAGCGTCAGCAGCGCAAAGGCAATACTGCGAAAAACCACCATGGTGCTGTGCCCGGCACTCCCCGAGTATGTCGATGCCCCGCATGCCACTGCCGGGCGTCAGTCCCCTTGCGGTTCGGTCTTCGCAGCGGGCCCAGGGCTCGACCGCGCGATCCCGGGCGATCGGGCCCGGCCCCGCGCAGGGGGTCGGGCCCGCACTCTCACCCTATTCCAGCGACTTGAACTTCGGCGTGGTGCAGTTGCCGCACACCCACGGGAAGGTCCAGTCGGCCACCTTGCCCTTGTCCTCCGCGAGGTAGGGGCTCCAGGCGTCGGCCTTGATCGTGGTCTTGGTCTTCCACACCACGTCGAACTGACCGTCCGGACGGATCTCGCCGATCATCACCGGCTTGGAGAGGTGGTGATT
>DATJOK010000170.1:0-4497 GCA_035507155.1 Allostellaceae bacterium | reverse complement strand
ACGCTCCAGGCGGAGCATGCGCTGGCGCTCGGGCATCCGAGCGTCCAGCACTACTACTGGTTCTATCCGCCGATCTTCCTGCTGCTGGTGACGCCCTTCGCGCTGCTGCCCTATGTGCCGGCGGTCATCGTCTGGGTGGCTGCCACGCTGGCACTCTATCTCGCCGCGCTGCGCCGGATCTTTCCGCATCCGCTCACCGCGCTGGCGGCGCTGGCGGCGCCCACCGCCTGCGCCGGCATCATCACCGCCCAGAACGGCTTCCTCACCGCGGCGCTCCTCGGCGGTGGCCTCTTCTTCCTGGAGAGCCAGCCAGTCCTCGCCGGCGCGCTGCTCGGAACGCTGGCGATCAAGCCGCAGCTCGCGCTCCTCATTCCCGTGGTGCTGCTGGGGGCGCGACAGTTCCGCGCCGCCGCGGCGGCAGCGCTCACCGTCCTCGGCCTCGCGGCGCTCTCGGCCGCCGTCCTCGGCTTCGATGCCTGGAGCGCCTTTCTCGCCGCCCCGTTCCACGCCAACGACAAGCTGTTCCAGCACAGCACGGTCGGCCTCTACAAGATCCAGAGCCTCTACGCGCTGCTGCGCTTCCTCGATCTCGATCCGCTGCTCGCGGGGGCGGTGCAAGGGGCCGCCAGCCTCGTCGTGGCGGCGCTGGTGCTGCGGCTCTGGCGCCGCGATCTCCCTTACGCCGTCAAGGCGGCGGCGCTCGCGACCGGCACTCTGCTGGTCACGCCCTACGCCATGATCTACGACATGACGCTGCTGTCGGTGCCGGCGGCGTTTCTGGTGCGCGACGGCGTGGCGCGGGGATTCCGCCCGTGGGAGAAGCCCGGGCTGGTGATCGTCGGGCTGCTGCCGATCCTCTTCCCCTGGATCTCGGCGATCGGCCTCGTCAGCGAATTCGCGATGCTGGCGCTGGTGCTGCTCCGCGCCTCGCAAGCCGAGGACTGATCCCGCTTTTCAGGCCTTGCCGATCCGGCGCAGCAGATCCGGCAGCACGCGAATGTCGTAGCCGTCGCCGGCGGCGCGCATGACGAGCTGCGCCGGATCCTTGCCGGCGATCGCCTGGGTCGCGGCCCAGAGCAGATAGCAGCGGGTGCCGGAGCGGCAATGGGCCAGCACCGGCTTCGGGCTCTCCTTCAGCACCTTCGCGAAGGCATCGACATCGGCGGCGCTGATGGTGCCGGTCTGCACGGGGATGTGGACGTAGCTGAGCCCCAGCTTCTCCGCCGCCTTGCGCGCCTCGGCGGCGGTGAGCTGACCCGGCTCCTCGCCGTCCGGCCGGTTGTTCATGATCGTGCGCACGCCGTCGCGGGCAGCTGCGGCAATGTCGTCGGGCGTCACCTGGGAGGCGACGGCCAAGTCCTGATCGATCACGGTCACGTTCATCGATGCCTCCTCGAAAACGTCAATGCGCCTCTTCCCAATTCTGCGCCGCGCCGGTCTCCACCACCAGGGGCACGGAGATCGCATGCGAGGGGCCGACGGCGCCTTCCATCACCTCCTTGACGAGGGCAGCGGCGGCTTTCGCCTCCGGCTCCGGCGCCTCGAAGATGAGCTCGTCGTGCACCTGCAGCAGCATGCGGGTCTTCAAGCCCGCCTTCGCGAGCGCCGGCGGCACGCGCGCCATGGCGCGCTTGATGATGTCGGCGGCGGAGCCTTGGAGCGGCGCGTTGATCGCCTGGCGCTCGGCGAAGGCACGCCGCGCCGGGTTGCTGTCCTTGATGCCGGGAATGGCGCAGCGGCGGCCGAAGATCGTCTCCACGAAGCCCTGCTCGCGGCCGAGCTGGCGCATCCGGTCCATGTAGGCGCGGATGCCCGGGAAGCGCTCGAAATAGGCCTTGATGTAGGCCGCCGCCTCGCCGTGCGGGATCTGCAGCTGCTGCGCCAGGCCGAAGGCGCTGATGCCGTAGATGATGCCGAAGTTGATCGCCTTGGCGCGCCGGCGGGTGATCGGATCCATCTTCGCCATCGGCACGCCGAAGACCTCGCTCGCGGTCATCGCGTGGATGTCGTCGCCGCGCTTGAACGCCTCCTTGAGCGCCGGCACGTCCGCCACATGGGCGGCGAGGCGCAGCTCGATCTGGCTGTAATCCGCCGAGAGCAGCAGGTGGCCGGGCGCCGCCACGAAGGCGCGGCGGATCTTGCGACCCTCCTCGGTGCGGACGGGGATGTTCTGCAGGTTGGGATCGTTGGAGGAGAGCCGCCCGGTCACCGCGCCCGCCTGGGAATAGGTGGTGTGGACGCGGCCGGTTGTCGGGTTGATCTCCTCCATCAGCGTGTCGGCATAGGTGCTCTTGAGCTTCTGCAGCTGGCGCCAGTCGAGGACGCGGGCCGGCAGCGGATGCTGGGTCGCGAGCTCCTCCAGCACCGCGGCGTCGGTGCCGTAGGCGCCGGTCTTCATCTTCTTGCCGCCGGGGAGCTTAAGCTCCTCGAACAGCACGTCGCCCAGCTGCTTCGGCGAGCCGACGTTGAACTCGTGGCCGGCGAGCTTGTGGATCTCGCGCTCGAGCTCGCCCATGCGGCGGGCGAAATCCTCCGAGAGCTCCTTGAGCCGTACGCGATCGACCAGGATGCCGGCGCGCTCCATCTCGGCGATGACCGGTACCAGCGGCCGCTCCACCGTCTCGTAGAAGGTCACCATATGCGCCTCGATGAGGCGCGGCCGCAGCAGCTCGTGGAAGCGAAGCGTGTAGTCGGCGTCCTCGGCGGCGTAGTCGCGCGCCTTGTCGAGCGGCACCGCGGCGAAGCCGATGTGGCCCTTGCCGCTGCCGGCGACGTCCTTGTACTTGATGGTCTGGTGCTGGAAGTGGAGCTCCGCCAGCTCGTCGAGGCCGTGGCCGTGCTGCCCGCCTTCGAGCACGAAGGAGAGCAGCAGCGTGTCGTCGATCGGCGCCGTCCTGATGCCGTGGCGCTCGAAGACCTGCACGTCGTACTTGATGTTGTGGCCGATCTTGAGGACGGAAGCGTCCTCCAGCAGCGGCTTCAGTAGCCCGATCGCGGCGTCGAAGCGGATCTGCTTGAGGTCGCCGGCCTTGCCGCCGCCGTCGCCGAGATCGAGCCCTTCGACCGCCGCCTTGTGGGCGAGCGGGACGTAGCAGGCAATGCCGGGCGCGAGCGCCATCGAGACGCCGACGAGCTCCGCCCGCATGGCGTCGAGGGAGCTGGTCTCGGTGTCGATGGCGAGAAAGCCCTGAGCGGTCGCGCGGGCGATCCAGCTCTCGAGCGCCTTCTGGTCCTGCACCAGCTCATAGTGCTGCTTGGCGTCGGCGAGATGCGCGGGGATGGCGACAGCCATGGCGCCGGCCGGCGCCGGCTTCACCGCATGGGCGGCCGCCGGCTTCACCGCGACAGGTGTGGTGGGCCCGGAGGCGGACGCAGCGGACGGCGCCGCGCCATTCCCCTTGAGCTTGCCGTCGATGCGGGTGAGCAGCGTGCGGAAGCTCTGCTCCTGCAGGAACGCCGTCACCTTGGCGCGGTCGAGCGGCTTCACCTCGAGCGCCTCGAGCGGCAGCGGCAGCGGAATATTCGCCTCGAGCGTTACCAGCTTCTTGGAGATGCGCGCCTGCTCGGCGAACTCGATCAGGTTCTGCCGCCGCTTCGGTTGCTTGATCTCGGGCGCGTGCTTGAGGAGGTTCTCGAGGTCGCCATAGGTGGTGATGAGCTCGGCGGCGGTCTTGACGCCGATCCCCGGCACCCCCGGCACGTTGTCGACGCTGTCGCCGGCGAGCGCCTGCACGTCGATCACCTGCTCGGGCCCGACGCCGAACTTCTCCTTCACCTCCGGCGCGCCGATCGGTCGGTTCTTGATCGGATCGAGGAGCTGCACCTTGTCGGTGACGAGCTGCATCAGGTCCTTGTCGGAAGAGACCACGGTGACGGTGGCGCCGGCCTCGACCGCCGCCTTGGCATAGGCGGCGATCAGGTCGTCGGCCTCGTAGTCGTCGCGCTCGATGCGCGGCACCGAGAAGGCGTCGGTCGCCTCGCGCACCAGGGCGAATTGCGGGATCAGGTCCTCCGGCGGCTCCGGCCGGTTCGCCTTGTACTTGTCGTAGATGCGGTTGCGGAAGGTCTTGGCCGCCGCGTCGAACACGACGGCGATGTGATCGGCGTCGGTCTCCTGCAGCAGCTTGTAGAGCATGTTGGAGAAGCCCAGCACCGCGCCTACGGGCGTGCCGTCCGGCCGGGTCAGCGGCGGCAGGGCGTGATAGGCGCGGAAGATGTAGCCCGAACCGTCCACGAGATAGAGCCGCCGCGCCGCGACCTCCCGCTCGGGCGAAGGTTCGACGGGCACTTCCGGGGCGTCGGCGAGATCGGCGATGTCGGTCATGGCTTCAGGATAAGCCCATCGGCGCGGCCGGTCAGCCCCGTCGTTGAGCGCCGCGGCCAACTTGGCGTCCTTGCCGTTCGGCGGCGCGTGTGGTCCATGGCCCGCGCGCAACGGACCTCGCCCATGGATATCCAGATCCTGATCGCCAACCCGCCGCCGGTCCTGGCCGACGC
>DATJOK010000169.1:0-11681 GCA_035507155.1 Allostellaceae bacterium | reverse complement strand
CAACGTGCGCACCTTCGTCAAGCGCATCCGCAACAAGTTCCGCGCCATCGACGCCGACTTCGACCGCATCCACAACTACGCCCGGTTCGGGTACCGATGGCGCCTCGATTAGGCCACGGCCCGGCGCAGTTCGGACGGGTTGACGGTCTCAATGCCTGAGTGATCGACCGCGCGCGATTGGGACCGACCTGCCCGGCGGCATCACTCGCCGGCAGCTGGTCGAGGAGGCGCGCCGGCGCCGGCCCGATCTGAAAGTGTTGTTCACCACCGGCTATGCGCGCAATGCCACCGTGCACCAGGCGCGGCCCTGGACGCGCCCTAGAGGCTGACCGAGCGCCGGTGCAGCCGCGTGCAGAGGATGGCGTGGCCGCCGGCGTGTGGAATGCGGTCCATCGCGGTCTCGCCGCCGAGCAGGATCCAGCGTCCGTCCACCAGCAGCTCGTAACCGGCATCCGAGCTCCGATAATCCGTCACCACGCAGGTCGCCTTCCCTCCGAACTCGCCGAAGCCGACGGCTTCGTCCTTGTCGATGTCGGGCTGCCCGGCAAGCGCGTAGACGATGGCAAAGGACGCCACCCCCGACATCATGGTGATCAAGCTCCAATTCACGACCATCACCGCCTCCTCCTGCGATCCGACCGCGAAAGCGCTGACGCGGCGCGCCGCTCAGCCGGAAAGTTTCGAATGGATCCGATCCCGGAGCGCCAGCGGCGGCCGGCGGTCCCCGGTGGTCTCGCCGCGGGCGGCAAGCGCGAAGGGCAGCGCGAGCGCCAGGATCGGGAGTGGCGGACGGCGGCTCATCGGACACCTCCGGGAGAAGCGAGAGGGATCGTCACCTGTCGCTACAACTCCCCATCAACTCCCGCGTTCCTGGCGGTCCAAATTTGTCAGGGAATGCGCGTGGCGGCGCATGCCGCCGCAACCCCTCTCGCCGGACCGGCGTTCAGTCCGGGCCAGGTTCATCAGAAGGAGGCAACCGATGGCTCGGACCAGAGAGGAAACCCTGCAGCAGCGCGAGACCGGCAACCTGATCGCCGCCGACAAGGTGGAGGGCACCGGCGTCTACAACACCGCCGGCGACAAGCTCGGTTCCGTCGAGCGGGTGATGATCGACAAGCTCTCGGGCCGCGTCGCCTATGCCGTGATGTCTTTCGGCGGCTTTCTCGGCATCGGCGACCGCCACCATCCGCTGCCGTGGGGGGTGCTGCACTATGATCCGCGGACCGGCGGCTACGTCGTCGATCTCGACAAGCGGACGCTCGAGGGCGCGCCGACGATCGGCGACAACGACGCCAAGTTCGATTGGAACGATCGCAAATGGGGCACGTCGGTGCACGAATATTATCGGGTGCGCCCCTACTGGCAGTAAGCGCTGGTATCGAGAACCGAGCGGCTGCGAGACTGGCAGTCGCCACACACTTCCCCGCGACACTCCCCGTGCGCGCGAGCGCGCGCACGGGACCGGAGACCGAGACATGGCACGCAAGGCGAGGAAATACTGGTCCGCGCGGGTGACCCGGGAGAGCGACGCGCTCGATCTCGAGCACCATGCGTTCACCTTCCGCAGCCCGCGTCGGATCGCGCTGTCGCTGAAGCGCTCGGCGGAGCAGAGCCGCCGCCGCAAGGCCGGTCCCTACCAATCCGCCATGTCGATGCTGAACTTCTACGTCAATCGCGCCGGCAAGAACCTGCCGGCTTCCCGCAAGCGGGTATTGAACCAGGCCAAGGGGGAGTTGCGGCGGCTCTTCCATCGAGAGGCCTGAAGGCCGCAGCGCCTGGCGTTCGAGAAAGCCTTGCCAGCCCGCCGTTCCGGCCTGATGCTCGTCGCCGCGGCGCCGCAGCGCAGCAGGAACCTGCGCTCGCGCCTCCGAAGTGGTGTCTCAGGATAGGCGCGAGGATCACCCGTGGCACGACGCCGGAACACCCCATCGCGCAAGCGAGCGCCGCGCCCGACGCGGCGCAAACGGGCGCAACTGCGGAATGATCCCCTCGCCACCTACCGGCGCAAACGCGACTTCGCCCTGACGCCGGAGCCCGGTCCCGGCCGGCGGCCGACCGGCGATGGCGCGCATTTCGTCGTGCAGAAGCACGCCGCCCGGCGCCTCCACTACGACTTCCGCCTGGAGCTCGACGGCACCATGAAGAGCTGGGCGGTGACCCGCGGTCCGAGCCTCGATCCCGCCGACCGCCGCCTCGCCGTCCATGTGGAGGATCACCCGATCGCCTACAACGAGTTCGAGGGCGTGATCCCCCAGGGCCAGTACGGCGGCGGCACGGTGATGCTGTGGGACCGCGGCACCTGGGAGCCGCTCGGCGATGCGCGCGCGGACTATGCCGCGGGCAAGCTCAAGTTCCGGCTGCACGGCGCGCATCTCAAGGGTGGCTGGACGCTGGTGCGCATGCGCGGCCGGGCCGCCGAGGAGAAGCACGACAATTGGCTCCTGATCAAGGAGCGCGACGAGTACGCGAGGCCCGGCGACGAGGATCACCTGCTCGCCACGGTGACGCGAAGCGTCGCCAGCGGCCGCACCATGAAGGAGCTCGGCGGCGCCGGCGCCGCGGTCTGGAACTCCGATCGCACCGACCCTCCGGCGTCGACGGCGAAGGCCGAGTCGAAAGCCGCCCGCAAGCGGCGAGCGGTGCCTGGCGCGCGGCGGGGACCGCTGCCGGATTTCGTCGCGCCCGAACTGGCGACACTCGTGGATCGCCCTCCGGCGGAGGACGGCTGGCTGCACGAGATCAAGATCGACGGCTACCGCGCCTATTGCCGGCGCGACGGCGACGACGTGCGCTTCCTCACCCGCACCGGCAAGGACTGGACCGAGAAGTTCGCGAGCCTGATCGAGCCGGTCCGCGCGCTCCTCGCCGAGCGCTTCGCCCTCGACGGCGAGATCACCGTCTTCGAGGAGAAAGGCGCCTCCAGCTTCGCCGCGCTGCAGGAGGCGCTCAGCACCGGCGACCAGAGCGGGCTTGCCTTTCTGGTCTTCGACTTTCTCCATCTCGAGGGCCAGGACCTGCGCGGCCTGCCGCTGGTCGAGCGCAAGCGTCTCCTCGCTGAATTCCTGAGCGCGTCCGGCAGAGGCCCGATCCGCTACAGCGACCATGTGGAGGCGAGCGGCACCGCCGTCTACGAGCATGCCTGCCGGATGTCGCTGGAAGGCGTCGTCTCCAAGCGCGCCGATCGGCCCTATCGCTCCGGCCGCAGCGGCGACTGGCTGAAATCGAAATGCGTGGCGCGGCAGGAGTTCGTCATCATCGGCTTCACTCATCCGAAGGCGGGCGCCCGCGGCATCGGCGCGCTGCTGCTGGGGTATTACGACGGCGGCACGCTGGTCTATGCCGGCCGCGTCGGCACCGGCTTCACCACCCGCTCCTCCCACGAGCTGCGCGAGAAGCTGGAGCCGCTGGCGGCCAAGACCGCGCCCGCCAAGGTACCGGCGGAAGCGCGACGCGGCGCCCTCTGGGTCCGGCCCGAGCTCGTCTGCGAGGTGGAGTTCCTCGCCTGGACCAAGGACGGCGTGCTGCGCCACCCCTCCTTCCAGGGTCTGCGCGAGGACAAGAAGCCGGCGGAGATCGTGCGCGAGACGCCAGCAGCGGCGGCCCGCGTGTCGCAGCCAGCCAAGAAGGCGGGCGGCACGCGCGGCGCGGCGCGGCACGCCGGCAGCAGCGCTGCCGGCATCACCATCACCCATCCCGACCGCGTCGTCTTTCCGGACATCAAGGCGACCAAGCTGGAGCTTGCGAGATACTACGAGGCGGTGGCGGAGCGGATGCTGCCAGAGATCCGCGAGCGGCCGCTCAATCTGCTGCGCTGTCCCGAGGGGATCGGCGGCCAATGCTTCTTCCAGAAGCATTTCAAGCCGAGCGAGCTCCGCGCGCTGCCGCGCATCTCCGTGGAGGAGGAAAAGGGCCGCGGCGAATACGTCATGGTGCGGAACGCCGGCGACCTGCTGGCGCTGGTGCAGAACGGCGTGGTCGAGTTCCACCCCTGGGGCTGTCGCGGCGACGATCCGGAGCTGCCGGACCGATTGATCTTCGATCTCGACCCCGATTCGCCGCGGCAGTGGAAGCAGGTGGTGGAGACCGCGCTCGTCATGCGCGATCGGCTCAAGGAGCTGGGATTGGACGCCTTCGCCAAGACCACGGGCGGCAAGGGCCTCCATGTGGTGGTGCCGCTGCAGCGGCACGACGACTGGGCGGCAGCCAAGGCCTTCACCCACGCCTTCGCCCAGAGCTTCGTCGAGGCGATGCCGTCGGTGTACACGATCAACCCGCTGAAGCGGCAGCGCGCCGGCAAGATCTTCATCGACTACCTGCGCAATGACCGCGGCCAGACCGGCGTCGCGCCCTATTCCGTGCGCGCCCGGGAGGGCGCCACGGTGGCGTGGCCGATCTCGTGGAGCGAGGTCACGCCGGAGCTGCGGCCGGGAGACTACACGCTCCGGAGCGTGCCGGGACTGCTCGCGAAGCGGAAGGACCCCTGGGCCACGATGCTCAAGACGCGCCAGCGGATTTCCGTCGCCGCGCGGCGCGAGCTCGGCCTGTCGTCCTGAGCGCGGCGCGCTTGGCCGGCTTGCCGCGCGGCGCGCTCACCTGCCCCGCATCGCTGAAGAGACCGTCGTTGGCAGGGTTCCAGAGCGCGACGCCGCCGGTGATGCCGGCGACATTGGAGACGATCTCGACGTCGTCGGGCAGTTCCTTATGGAGCTTCCGGGCATTGCCGCCGCCGATGTAGAGCCGATCGAAATTGACGACCCGCCGCACGACATCGAGGGCGAAGGCCACATGGTGGTTCCACTTCTTCTTGCCCTTGGCGTCGAGCGCCGCGTCGCCGAGATAGTCGTCATAAGTCTTGTGGCCATGGATCGGATGCTGGCTCAGCTCCAGATGCGGCGTCGGCCGGCCATGCCAGAAGAGCGCGCTGCCAAGCCCCGTGCCGAGGGTGAGCACCAGCTCCAGCCCCTTTCCGGAAATGACGCCGAAGCCCTGAACCTCGGCGTCGTTGAGGACGCGAACCGGCTTCCCGAGCCGCTTCGCCAGCGCCGCCGCCAGCGGGAAGCCGTGCCAGTCCTCGGTGCCGAGATGAGGGGCGGAGATGATGACCCCGTCGCGGACGACCCCCGGAAACCCCACCGAGATGCGGTCGTAGCGCGGCAGCCGGCGAGCGAGCCTCTGCAGCAGACCAACCACGTGCTCCGGCTTCGCGGGATGCGGCGTCACCACATGGACGGGCTCGGCGGTCAGCGTGCCGTCCGCCGCCAGGACGGAGGCCTTGAGATGCGTGCCGCCGATGTCGAACGAGAGCGTGAAGGGACCCGGCATCACCGTCCTCAGGCGAGAACGCGCCAGCGACGGCCGTCGCGGGCGAGAAGATCCTCCGCCTGCTGCGGCCCGTCGCTGCCGGCGGCGTAGGTCGCGAGATCGCGCGAGGGCTCCCCCTGCCAGGCGTCGAGGATCGGCTGCACCACCTGCCAGCCGGCCTCGACGAAGTCGGCGCGCTGGAATTGCGTCTGGTCGCCGATCATGCAGTCGTAGATCAGCGTCTCGTAGCCGGTGCTGGGCGCCGCATCGAAGTAGTCCTTGTACTTGAAATCCATGCGGACGCCATCGGCGACCAGCTTCGGCCCCGGTACCTTGGCGTTGAACTGCAGCGCCGCCCCCTCGTCGGGCTGGATCCGCAGCACGAAGAAGTTCTGCGCCACGTGATCGACGGTGGTGTCGCGGAACAGCGTATAGGGTGCCTGCTTGAACTTGATGGCGATCTCGGTCTTGCGCGCAGCGAGCGCCTTGCCGGTGCGGAGGTAGAACGGCACGTCCGCCCAGCGCCAATTGTCGATCATCAGCCGCGCGGCCACATAGCTCTCGGTGCTGCTGTCGCCCGGCACGTTTGGCGATTCGCGATAAGGCTCGACCTTCCGGCTGCCGATCTTGCCGGCGGTGTATTGCGCGCGCACCACGCTCTCCGCCACGTGCTCGGGGTCGATCGGCTTGATCGAATGGAGCGCCTTCGCCTTCTCGGCGCCCACCGCATCAGCGGTGAAGCGCGCCGGCGGCTCCATGGCGGTGAGCGCGAGGAGCTGGAACAGATGGTTGGGCACCATGTCGCGGAGCGCGCCGGTGGCGTCGTAGAACTGGCCGCGGCGCTCGACGGTCACCGTCTCCGCCACGGTGATCTGCACATGATCGATGTGGTCGCGATTCCACAGCGGCTCGAAGAGCCCGTTGGCGAAGCGCAGGACCATGATGTTCTGCACCGTCTCCTTGCCGAGGTAGTGGTCGATCCGGAAGATCTGCTTCTCGTCGAGAATGCCGAGAAGCTCGCGGTTGAGCGCGCGCGCCGAGGCGAGATCGGTGCCGAAGGGCTTCTCCACCACCACCCGGCGCCAGCCCTGGTCTTCTTTCGTCAGTCCGGCAGCGCCGAGCTGGCGCACCACCTCGCCGAAGACGCCGGGCGGGATCGCCAGATAGAAGAGGCAGTTGCCCGGCTTGTCGCCGAGCTTCTCCGTCAGCCGGCGGAAGGTCGCCGCATCGTCGAAATCGCCCTGCACGTAGGAAAGCCGCCCCAGTACCTTGCGCGCGGTCGCGGGATCGATCTTCTGGGTCGCGAACTGCTCGAGCCCGTCCTCGAGAGTTCGCCGGAACTCCTCGTCGCTGAGCTCCGTGCGGGCGACGCCGACGATCTGGAACTCCTTCGCCAGCAGGCCCTGGCTGGCAAGGTTGTAGAGCGCCGGCACCAGCAGGCGCTTGGCGAGGTCGCCGGCGCCGCCGAAGATCACGAAAGTGCAGGGATCCGCCGGACGCGCCCGCTCGCCCTGGTCGCCGCCGGCAGGGGGCGTGGCGCTCACGGCGCACCCCGCTTCTCGACGTGGCCGCCGAAGCCCTTGCGCATGGCGGAGAGCAGCTTCTCGCCGAAGGTGTTGCTCTGGCGCGAGCGGAAGCGGGCAAAGAGCGCCGCGGCAAGCGTATCCGCGGAGACCGCCTCCTCGACCGCCGTCAGCACCGTCCAGCGGCCCTCGCCGGAATCATCGACCTGGCCGCTGAAGCCGGCGAGGCGCTCGTCCTCGGCGAGCGCGCTGGCGATGAGATCGAGGAGCCAGGAGGAGATCACGCTGCCGCGCCGCCAGACCTCGGCGATGTCGGGCAGGTTGAGCTCCATCCGGTGATGCTCCGGGAGCCGCTCGCTGCCGGCATTCTTCAGGATGTCGAAGCCTTCCGCATAGGCCTGCATCAGCCCGTATTCGATGCCGTTGTGCACCATCTTGACGAAATGCCCGGCGCCGCAGGGGCCGGCGTGGATGTAGCCACGCTCGGCGCGACCGTCGCGGTTCTCGCGGTGGCGCGTGCGCGCGATCTCGCCCAGACCCGGCGCCAGCGCGGCGAAGATCGGATCGAGCCGGTCCACCACCGCCTTGTCGCCGCCGATCATCATGCAGTAGCCGCGCTCGATGCCCCAGATGCCGCCGGAGGTGCCGACATCGACGTAGTCGATGCGCTTCGCCGCCAGCGACTGCGCGCGCCGGACATCGTCCTTCCAGAAGGTATTGCCGCCGTCGATCACCACGTCGCCGGGCCACAGCAGCGTCGAGAGCTCCTCGACGGCGGCCTCGGTCGCCTCGCCTGCCGGCAGCATGACCCAGATGGCGCGCGGCGCCTTGAGCTGGCGCACGAGTTCGGCGAGATCGCCGGCCCCGGTGGCGCCCTCGCCGCCGAGCCGCTTCACCGCCGCCGGATCGCGGTCGAAGACGACGCAGTCGTGCCCGTGCCGCATCAGCCGGAGCGCGATGTTGCCCCCCATCCTGCCAAGGCCGATCAATCCAAGCTGCATTTTCCCACTCCTTCCGTGGCTGCTCGCCGTCAGTCTGGAAATCTGTGCCGAAAATCGCGGGTCTGGCTGTTGCCTCGGAGCATCTCCCGCAATTGTTCCCTCTCACGTCATGCCCGGTCTTGAGCCACGAGTGTCCGGTTCGGGTTTCTGTGCCGCGAGACCGAGCCTGTGCAGTAGACCTGAACCACCAGAGGTCGTCATGGCCGGCCTTGAGCCGCGCATCCACGTCTTAGGGCGGTGCAGCGGCGGGACGTGGAAATGACGGAGAGCGTTCATTGCTCGACCAGCCCTAATGATCCGCGCGCTGCTTCGCCGGGCCGCGGCGCAGGCTCAGATTGTGGGCGGTGTTGATCAGCCCGACATGGGAGAAGGCCTGCGGGAAATTGCCGAGCAGCTCCCGGGTGCGCGGATCGTATTCCTCCGACAGCAGCCCCACGTCGTTGCGGATCGACAGCAGGCGCTCGAACAGCCTCTGCGCTTCTTCCTCGCGTCCCAGCAGCACCAGATTGTCCGCGTACCAGAAGGAGCAGGCGAGGAAGACCCCCTCCCCCGGCGGCAGCCCGTCCACATGGGGATGGGTGATGTAGCGCTGCACGAAGCCATCGACCATCAGCTCCTGCTCGATGGCGCGCACGGTGCCGGCCATGCGGGGATCCTCCGGCCGGAGAAAACCCACCAGCGGCAGCATCAGCAGCGCCGCATCGACGCCCTTGCCGCCGTAGTACTGGACGAAGGTGTTGCGCTCGGCATCGAAGCCGTTCCGGCAGACGTCGTCGCGGATCCGCTCCCGGAGGCTGCGCCAGCGCTCGACCGGGCTCGAGAAGCCGAATTTCTCCACCGCCTTGACGGCGCGGTCCGCCGCGACCCAGGCCATGACGGCGGAATGGGTATAGCGCCGCTCCGGCCCGCGCACTTCCCAGAGGCTCGAATCCGGCTTCTCCCATTCGCCCTCGAGGAACTCCAGCAGCACGCGCTG
Organism: Allostellaceae bacterium; assembly: GCA_035507155.1. GTDB lineage: Bacteria > Pseudomonadota > Alphaproteobacteria > ATCC43930 > CGMCC-115725 > DASZHJ01. The sequence continues at coordinate 2,880 of DATJOK010000169.1, read as the reverse complement.
GACGCGCCAGGTGTCGTCATCGCTCTCGATGCCGTGCTTGCGGCCGAGATGGAAGGCGTCCATCACCTCGCCGTAGACGTCGATCTGCCGCTGCTCGTGGGCGGCATTGCCGATCCTGACCGGCTTGCTGCCGCGGTGGCCGCCGAGCCAGGGGAGCTCGTGCTCCCAGAGCCGCCGCTCGCCGGAGAGCCCGTACATGATCTGCATGTTGGCAGGCTCGCCGGCCACCGCCCGCAGCAGCCACTCGCGCCACTCCCGCGCCTCCTCGCGATAGCCCGTGATCAGCAGCGCATAGAGCGTGAAGGTGGCGTCGCGCAGCCAGCAGAAGCGATAGTCCCAGTTGCGCATGCCGCCGATGCGCTCCGGCAGCGAGGTGGTGGGCGCGGCGACGATGCCGCCGGTCGGGCTGTAGGTGAGCGCCTTCAGGGTGATGAGGGAGCGCACCACCGGCTCGCGCCAGTCGCTGTCGACCTGGCAGACGCCCACCCATTCGCGCCAGAACGCCTCGGTGTCGCCGAGCGCCTCCTCCGGATCGCGCTCGCCCGGCTCGCTACCGTTGGAGACGCACCAGGTCAGCGTAGAGGGCACTGTCTCGCCCTCGCGCAGGGTGAAGTCGGCGACGGTGGTGTTGTCCTTGCCTTCGAGCGGAAGCCGGGTGCGGAGCTGCAGCGCGTCCGGGCCGGCGATCGCGCTGATGCCGTAGTCGCGCCGCCGCACCCAGGGCACCGTCTTGCCGTAGTCGCAGCGGATGATCGCCTCGAGCCGCATCGGCACGCTGCCGCTGACGCCGCGAACGATCCGCACCACCTCGACCGTGCCGGACTCGCGCGGGCGCGGCATGAAATCGATCAGCAGCACCTCGCCGCTCGCGGTGCGGAAGTGCGTCTCCAGCACCAGCGTCTCCGGCCGATAGCGCCGCTCCACCGCGCGGACCTCCTCGCGGGGCGCGATCTGCCAGCGGCCGTTCTGCGGGCCGCCGAGGATGGCGGCAAAGCAGGCCGGGCCGTCGAAGCGCGGCACCGACAGCCAGTCGATCGACCCGTTGCGGCCGACCAGCGCCGCGGTATGGGTGTTGCCGATGAGAGCGTAGTCGCCGATGCCGAGAGGCTTCGCGTCGGAAGGGAGGGGCATGAAATCCGCGTGTGGTTCGAAGAAGTTTGTACTCGCTCGAACTGTCGCATCAATGGCGTCGAGCGGGGAGCCGCATCGACGCCATCTTCTTCCCTCCTCGGGTTGAACGGACTGCCGGCTCGATCGTTCCCGGCCGCTGCCGCCCCGGCCGCGCCGGCGGATGAGGTGCACGCATTCGAGGCGGATTTTCACGCCGCGCCTCCAATTGAACACAGAGGTCCGTGCTCCTCGCCCGAAAGGGCCGGGATTTTACCGCTGCCTCTTGGCGAACTGTTCGAGGATTTCCTCTCGGGGTGGCGGCGGTGCTGCGGAGGTCCTGAAATGGCCCTGAAATGCCGCGCTTCCCAAGGGGTTGCGCAACGCGAGCAAGCCGTCTGCCGGCTTCCGAAGACGATGGGGTTCGCCACCCACGACCGCTCCCTTCGGATCAAAGTATCTCGTCTTTCGGATAGAGAGACGCCTCCGAACGAGCAAGGCTGTCGAAAGGGCGCGAGCGCGGACACGAGCCGGCACGATACGCTGCCGCAGGGCCGGTGTATGGACATGCGCCGCAGCAGGTGTGCACGGGTTGCAAGTCGGGAGCCAAGGAATGCCGCGTACCAGCAAAACCACGGCGCGCATGGAGGCGCCTGTCCTGGCGAGTGATGGGAGAGCGGAGCCGAAGCGCCGCGCTCTCGCCAATGGCGCGGCGAACGGGCGCGCGAACGGCATCAGCCACGACACCATCGATCTGCCGCTGCTGCTGGAGGCGCTCGACGCCATGTGCGTCGGCGATTTCTCGGTGCGGCTGCCGGTCGGCCAGGGCGGGCTCGCCGGCAAGGTCGCCGACAAGTTCAACCAGATCGTCGCGGCGAACCAGTGGATGGCGCAGCAGCTCGAGCACGTGGGCCAGGTGGTCGGGCGCGAGGGCAAGACCAGGAAGCGGGTGAAGTTCGGCCTTTCGATCGGCGCCTGGGCGGAGATGGAGTCCTCCGTCAACACGCTGATCGACGATCTCCTGTGGCCGACCACGGCGGTGACGCACGCGATCGCCGCCGTGGCGCGCGGAGATCTCCTGCAGACGGTGCCGCTGGAGGTGGACGGCCGCCAGCTCAAGGGCGAGTTCCTGCGCTCCGCCGACATCGTCAACACCATGATCAAGCAATTGAGCGTCTTCACCTCGGAGGTGACGCGCGTCGCCCGCGAGGTCGGCACCGACGGCAAGCTCGGCGGCCAGGCGCAGGTGCGCGAGGTGACCGGCGTCTGGAAGGACCTGACCGAGAGCGTGAACTCCATGGCGAGCAACCTGACGGCGCAGGTCCGCAACATCGCCGAGGTGACCATCGCGGTGGCCAATGGCGACCTTTCCAAGAAGATCACCGTGGACGTGCGCGGCGAAATTCTGCAGCTCAAGGAAGCCATCAACACCATGGTGGACCAGCTGCGCTCCTTCGCTTCCGAAGTGACGCGCGTGGCGCGCGAGGTCGGCACCGACGGCAAGCTCGGCGGCCAGGCCCAGGTGCGCGAGGTGACCGGCGTCTGGAAGGATCTGACCGACTCTGTAAACTACATGGCATCGAACCTGACATCCCAGGTGCGTAACATCGCCGAAGTTACGACCGCGGTCGCCAACGGCGACCTGTCGAAGAAGATCACCGTCGACGTCAAAGGCGAGATCTTGGCCCTCAAGCAGACCATCAACACCATGGTCGACCAATTGAGCTCCTTCGCGTCCGAGGTGACGCGCGTCGCTCGCGAAGTTGGAACGGA
>DATJOK010000168.1:0-36530 GCA_035507155.1 Allostellaceae bacterium | reverse complement strand
GGAATTCCGGGAGCTTGCGGGCTTCAGCGAGCGAGAGCTGCGCCACCGCCTCGGGCCGCCCGACCTCCGTCGCCACGAAACGCCGGCGGAGATCTGGCAGTACCGCAGCGCCGACTGCGCCCTCGATCTCTTCCTCTACCGGAGCCGCGGCCTCTATCGCGTCGCCTATGCGGAGATCCACGCCCGCGGCCTCATCGCGGTCTCGCCGTCGAGCTGCTACGCCGGTCTCTTGTCGCGCCACCGGCCGCTCGACGAGAACCGGCTCTGAGCCTCGCCGACCGCTTCGGCTTCCGCGCGGGCGATGCTTGTCTTCTCGGCGCCTTCTTCACCGGCTCGGCCTCGAGGGTGGTCTTGCCCTTGAAGGCGCAGAGGTCGCTCACCACGCAGGAGAGGCAGTGCGGCTTGCGCGCCACGCAGACGTAGCGGCCGTGCAGGATCAGCCAATGATGCGCGTGGAGCTTGTAGTGAGCCGGCACCACCTTCTCGAGCCGCGCCTCCACCTGGTCCGGCGTCTTGCCGGGTGCGAGGCCGGTGCGGTTGCCGACGCGGAAGATATGGGTGTCGACGGCGATGGTCGGCTCGGCAAACGCGATGTTGAGCACGACATTGGCGGTCTTGCGCCCGACGCCCGGCAGCTTCTGCAGCTCCTCGCGCGTGCGCGGCACCTCGCCGCCATGCTCGGCGATCAGCATCTCGCTGAGCCGGATCACGTTCTTCGCCTTGGTGCGGTAGAGGCCGATGGTCTTGATGTAGTCCTGGAGGCGCGCCTCGCCGAGCGCCGCCATCTTCTCCGGCGTGTCGGCGACCGCGAAGAGCGCGGGCGTCGCCTTGTTGACGCTGGCGTCGGTCGCCTGCGCCGACAGCACCACCGCCACCAGCAAGGTAAAGGGGCTGAGATATTCGAGCTCGCCGCGGGGATTGGGCCGCTCCGCCGCCAAACGGCGGAAAAATTCCTCGACGTCCCCCGGTTTCATGGTGCCCGATCCTAGCGCCCCCGCAGACGCGCGCAAGAGCGCGGCACCCGCTTTACCTCCGCATCGGCTCCCCTTAAGCTTCGCGCCCATGGACGGGCCGGGCCCCAGCGACATCGAAGCCGCCACCGTGTTCTTCGACGCGGTGATCTATCCCCACCGAAGTCTGCCGCCGCAGGGCTTTCTGCTCCTGATGCTGGTGCTGGGCGCGATCAGCTTCGCGGCCGGCGTCACTTTCGTGCTGGTGGGGGCGTGGCCGATCTTCGGCTATTTCGGCCTCGACGTGCTGCTGGTCTATCTCGCCTTCCGCGCCAGCTACCGGAGCGCCCGCATGCATGAATGGGTGCGTCTCACGGAGGATGCGCTCACCGTCGAGCGGGTGGGCGTGCGCGGCGAGCGCCGGCGCTGGCAGTTCCAGCCCTTCTGGCTGCGCGTCGTCTTCGAGGAGCAGGAGGAGACCAACCGCCTCGTCCTCACCTCGCACGGCCGCGAGCTGGTGCTCGGCGGCTTCCTGGCGCCAAGCGAGCGCAAGACATTGGCGATGGCCCTCAAGGAAGCGCTCACCCGCTGGCGCCTCCACATCAATCCGGCGACGCGGTGACGCTACAAGTCCTTCTCCGCCCGCTTGCGGGGGGAGAAGGATTTAGGATGAGGTGGGTCGTCCGGCGAAACTGAGGCGCGCACCACCTCACCCTCCCGTTGCTCGCGCAACGGGCCCCTCCCTCTCCCCGCTGCGCGCGGAGAGGGGCAATATTCACTTCCTGAGATCCAGCACGTCCTTCATGTCGTAAAGCCCTGGCCCCTTGCCGGCGAGCCACTTCGCCGCATGGACGGCGCCGCGGGCGAAGACGAGGCGCGTCGTCGCGCGGTGGGTGAGCTCGAGGCGCTCGCCGGCGGCGGCGAAGATCACGCTGTGCTCGCCGGCGACGTCGCCGCCGCGCAAGGTGGCAAAGCCGATGTCGCCGGGCTTGCGCGGGCCGGTGTGGCCGTCGCGGACGCGCTGGCTCCTCGCCTTGAGATCGATGCCGCGGCCGCGCGCCGCCGCCTCGCCCAGCACCAGCGCGGTGCCGGAGGGCGCGTCCACCTTGTGCCGGTGATGCATCTCCAGCACCTCGATGTCGTAGTCCTCGCCAAGCCGGCGCGCGGCGTCCTCGACGAGACTCAGCAGCAGGTTGACGCCGAGGCTGAAATTCGCCGCCCACAGCACCGGCGCGCGCTTCGCAGCAGCACGCACCGCCGCCCCCTGCGCCTCGTCTAGACCAGTGGTGCCGAGGAGGAGCGCACGGCCAGTCTCGGCGGCGAGCTTCGCGTGCACCGTGCTGGCGGCGGGCAGCGTGAAGTCGAGCACCACGTCGGAGGCGGCGAACACGGCGGCCGGATCGCCGCTCGCTTTGATCCCCAGCGGCGCCACGCCGGCGAGCTCACCCAGATCCTTGCCGAGATGCGGGCTCCCCGCCACCTCGCTGCCGGCGGCGACGCGGCCACCGGCGCCGATGATCTCCGCCACCAGCGCGCGGCCCATGCGGCCGCCGCAACCGACCACGCCGAACCTCGTCTCCGCCATCGGACACCCCTCCTGCTCCCGTCCGCTAGCTAGCGCCGCAGGCGCGCTCCTGACAAGGGAGTCGGTCGGCATCCGAGAGGCGGGCGAGGCGCGGCACTGGCGAGCAGAGGATGATCCCCGCCTGCGCCAGGAAGCCGGCGGCGGCGAGCAGGATGCAGGCGGCGGGTCCGTGGCCGGATCCCACCGCGGCGCCGATCGCGGCGCCGAGCGGCCGCGCGCCGGTGAGCGCCATCAGGAAGAGCGCGGAGACGCGGCCCAGCATCGCCGCCGGCGTCACCGTCTGGCGGAGCGTGGTCTGGCTGATGGTCCAGAGGATGGGACCGGCGCCGAACAGGAAGAAGCCGAGGCCGGCGAGGAGCGGTGTCGGCACCAGGATCGTCGCCACCATGGCGGCGGCGGCCAGCACCGACACGATCGGCCCCATCGCCACCGACATGCCGAAGCTCATCCGGCGGGCAACGCGCGGCGCCAGCAGCGCGCCCGTCACCATGCCGGCGCCATAGGCGGCGAGCGTGATGCCGATGCCGGTGGCGGTGAGGCCGAGCCGCTGGACCGCGTAGGGCACATAGGCCGCCTGCAGCACGAACCACGCGACGTTCCAGACGACGCCGGTGAGCAGGATCGGCCGCAGCAGGTGATGGGTGAAGGCGAAGCGCGCGCCCTCCCTCACATCGTGCAGCGGATGGCGCGGCGGCAGCGCCGGGCGCGGCGGCTCCGGCACGCCGATCAGCAGCAGCACCGCGAGGCCGGAAAGCGCGCCCGCGAGGGTGAAGGCGGTGGAGGTGCCGGCCCATCCCACCAGCGCGCCGGCGAGCGCCGGTCCGCCGGCAAAGGCGACGCTGCGCGCGAGCTCGAGCCGGCCATTGGCCGCCGCCAGCGCCTCGCGCGGCACCAGCGCCGGCACCAGCGCCGGTGCCGCCACGCTGAAGGCGACCGTTCCGGTGGCGGCGGCAAAACCCAGCGCGGCGAGCAGCGGCACCGAGAGCAACCCCAGGAGCGCCAGCACCGGCAGCGCCAGCAGCGCGACCATGCGCGCCGCCTCGGCGAGCGCCATCAGCCGCCGGCGCGGCGTGCGGTCCGCGAGCATGCCGGCGGGGAAGGAGAGCAGCAGGAAGGGCAGCGTCTGCGCCGCCGCAAGCAGGCCGGTCTCGCCCGGTCCGGCGCCCAGCGTCAGCACCGCCACCATCGGCGCGGCGGCGAGACCGATCTGCTCGGCGGACTGCGCCGCCAGGTTCGACCAGGCGAGGCGGTGAAAGCGCGACGGCAGCGGCGAGGGGGTGGCGGTCGGCATGGCGGACTCCGGGCAGACAGGTTGCGATGGCCGCAATCTGGCGGAAGGACAGCCACCCGGCGCTCCGATCCTTGCCACCTATTTCCCCTTCGATACGGCTTGCAGAATTTCGAGGCCGACGTAGAGTCTTCTTTGTCATAGACAACCCGGGCGGGCATCCGGGATGCGGGGGATCTCGAGGGGCATATCCGCCGGGCTGGCGGATCGCGGGGCCATGGCCGCTGCTTCGCCGTCCGAAGAGCGCTGAGGCCGGGCGCGTGCCGAATCCGGAATACGACAAGCTGCATCCCTGCTTCCTCTGGGTGCGGGACTATCTTCGCCGGGTGGCGCCGGAGAACCGGCTGCCCGGACGGCAGCACATCGACCCTGTCGATCTCCGCAGCGTGCTCAGCCTCATCAATCTCGCCGAGGTGCTGCACGAAGGCGGTCGGCTGCGCTTCCGCTTCCGTCTGGTCGGCACCACCCAGACCACGCTCGCCGGCCGCGAGATCACCGGCAAATTCGTCGAGGACGCGGTGCTGCCGGAGCTGCGCGACCGCATCATCGCCAACATGCGCCAGGCCAGCGAAGGCGGGCTGCCGGTCTATGACCGCTTTCCGATGCCGCATCCCGGCCGCAAATACATCGACACCGAGCGCATCTACTTTCCGCTCGCCGCCGACGGCGAGACCGTCGACATGCTGCTCATCCTGAACGGCTACCCCGGCAACCCCGAATACATGCCGCGCGTCAGCCTGTTCGCCACCGGTCCCGCAACCACCAGCCACTGGCCGCCCTGAAGCGCGGGTCCCCGAACCGGTTTCCACTTCAGCGGAAAATGCTCTAGAAACCCGCGCCATGGCATTGCTGCGCTCGGCCGCCACGGTCGGCTTCTACACCCTGGTGAGCCGGGTGATGGGCTTCCTGCGCGAGGTCCTGACGGCGAATTTCCTCGGCGCCGGGCCGGTGGCGGATGCCTTCTTCGTGGCGCTCCGCCTCCCCAACCTGTTCCGCAGCCTGTTCGCCGAGGGCGCCTTCAACGCCGCCTTCGTGCCGCTCTTCGCCGGCCATATCGCCGAGCACGGCCGCGACGTCGCCAAGCGCTTCGCCGAGGACACGCTGGCGGTGCTGCTGACCGCGCTCCTCGCCATGGTGATCCTCGCCGAGGTCTTCGCGCCCGCCCTCGTCCACGTGATCGCGCCGGGCTTCGCCGAGGAGCCGGCGAAATTCACCCTCACCGTGGCGCTGACGCGCATCACCTTCCCCTATCTTCTCTACATCTCCCTCGTCTCGCTGCAGGGCGGCGTGCTCAATTCGCTGGAGCGCTTCGCCGCGGTGGCGGCGACGCCGACGCTCCTCAACATCTTCCTGATCAGCGCTCTCGTCTTCGTGCGGCCGGTGAGCGGTGAGGCGCTCGCCTGGGCGGTGACCGCCGCCGGCTTCGCGCAGTTCCTCTGGCTCATGGTCTCCTGCTGGCAGGCGGGCATGGCGCTGGGATTGCCGATGCCGCGCCTGACGCCCGAGGTGAAGCGTCTTCTCAAGCTGATGATCCCCGGCACTTTCGGCGCCGGCGTCACTCAACTCAACCTCGTGGTCTCCACCGCGATCGCCTCGCTGCTGCCGACCGGCGCGGTCGCCTATCTCAACTACGCCGACCGGCTCAACCAGCTGCCGCTGGCGCTGGTGGGAATCGCCGTCGGCACCGCGATCCTGCCCTCGCTCTCGCGCCAGGTGCGCACCGGCGACGTGGCGGGCGCGATCCACACCCAGAACCGCGGCCTCGAGCTGGCGCTGCTGCTGACGCTGCCGGCGGCGGTGGCGCTCGGCACCCTCGCCCATCCGATGCTGGCGACGCTGTTCGAGCGCGGCGCCTTCGGCCCCAAGGAGACCGCGGCGGTGACGCCGGCGCTCGCGGCTTACGCCGCGGGGCTGCCCGCCTTCGTCCTCATCAAGATCCTGGCGCCCGGATTCTTCGCCCGGCACGACACGGCGACGCCGGTGAAGATCGCCGCGCTCGCCATGCTGGTGAACGGGATCTGCACCGTGCTCCTGGGCTTCGTGCTGCCGCTCGCCCATGTGGGGATTGCCATGGCGACCTCGATCGCCGGCTGGCTCAACGCCATGGGGCTCCTCACCATGCTGATCCGGCGCGGCCATTTCGTGCTCGACAGCCGCGCGCGCCGCAGCATCCCGCGCATCGCCGCGGCGGCGCTCGGCATGGGCGTGCTGCTGCTGCTGCTCGAGAGCGCGCTCACGGCGCCGCTTGCCGGCCGCTTCCCCGAGCGGCTCACCGCCCTCGTCATCCTGGTGGCTGTCGGGCTTGCGAGCTTCGCCGCGCTGGCGCTCCTCGCCGGCGCCGCCGACTGGCGCGAGGTGCTGCGGCGGCTCAGGCGGCGGGCGGCGTGATCGGGGTGCAGTCCGTCACCTGAATTTATCCAGCGCCGCTTTGGTCGGCGGCGACAGGGTCAGCGTCTTCTGCGTCAGCCGCTCGACGCCGTCCGAATAGGAATAGGGGTCGGTGGGGTCGGACGGGCGCGGAATCCCCAGCGCCTTCAGGCTGGCCGGAACGAGCTCCTTCGCCATCCGCTCCGCCAGGCGCTTGCGCGACTCGTAAGGCTCTCCGAGCGTCTTCGCCATCATCATGCTGTAGGACAAGATGCTGGCCGCACGGCCGCCCTGCGGCCCGAAGCCGCTGAAGATGAAATTATTCTCGCCGCTGAAGATATTGGCCTCGGTCACGCCGACATACATGGTCCGCACGTCGTCGGACCGATACCGGTCCAGCAATTCCGACAACCGGGCCAGATAGGGATCGACGCGGTACTGCCCGGGCCGTCCCGGCATCTTGGCCAGGAAGTCGTTCACCCAGTATTTCGAGAGCGCGTCCTTGGTCGCCGTCACCTTCAGCAACTCGTCTCGATACCGGCTGGCCGTCCAGCCCGCGAAGTTCGTCACTCCAGCGTTCTGGATGATCGTTTGCTGCAGCCATTTCTGGCCGTAGACGCGATCGGGCGGCCCGAACAGCCAGGGCTCGGCGAGCCGCCTGACCTTCACGGAGACGCCGGTGATCTGCTCGTAGATCGTCGCCGCTTCCGGCAGCAGGCGGGTGTCGCAGGGCTCGAGCGGAATGAGGATCAGCTGCAGCCCGCGCTCGCCATGCTCGAGCAACGGTAACGCGGCGATCCCCGGCTCGCTCCGGTTCAGCACGCGCGCCGCCCGGGCAATCAGCTCGGGGCTCTCGGCGTTCGCATAGACGATCGTCGCGCTGTTGCGGGCAGCGGCGCTATCAGGCGTGCTCTCGGCGAGCTCCAGATGCGCCTCGTAGTCGAACGGCGAGGTCGCCAGGAGATTGCGCAGCACCGCAAGCCCATCCGACTGCCGTCCCTGCACGAGGAGCAGATGCGCATACTCGTGGATCTGCGGACCCCAACGGCCCATCTCCACGTTGTCCGACCGCGTCGCTTCGTACCGCTCGCGGTTCACCAGCTCCTGCAAATTCCTGAAATAGCCGTCCAGGTCGAACTGGCGATGCAGGCGGGTGCTGTAGGTCCAGAACAGCAGGGATTTCGGCAGCTGGAAGACGAAGGCGGAGGTCTCCTCCAGTCCGGTCTGCCAATCGGCGCGGAACTCGGTTCTGGTGATGAGCTTGAAAGCGCCGCCGTTCGGCGTGATGCGCGCGTTGAAGAACCGGATGCCCTGATCGTAGACCGCGGCACATCCGGGTCCGTCGCACTGGACGCTCTCGATGGTGAGGCCGACGACCTGATCATCGCTGGTGTAGACGTATCGGCTGACCTTGTCCTTCTCTGCATGGTCGGAGAGCATCAGCGTCTTGCCGTCGATCTCGAGTGCCGGCCGGAAGTAGGCGGGGAGAAAGGACGGGAAGCTTTCCCCGGCTGGGCCCGCTGGCTGCGCCTGCGCACCGCCCGTGCCGGCCGCGATGGCGAGCAGGAGAAGCACGATCGCTGTGCGACGCTGTCGGCGCATGAGTCCGGCCTGATCGGGAGATTCACGCAAAGGAACGAAGCGAAAGGCTAGAAAAGCTGAAGCAGCATTGATTCCGCCATATTACAATTATTAGAATACAGAGGCCAAGATATTCCCCATTATAGTAAACGGGGATGGTTTCTGCGGCGCCCGAGGCGCGATGGCGCTGCCGCAAGCATCAAGCATATTGCGCAAGGGGGCATCGAATGCGCTGGGACAAATTGCGTGGGCTCAAATGGTATGAGGCCCTGTGGGCGGCGCTCCCCGTCGCGCTGTTCATCGTCGGCGGCGCGATCGGCGCCGTGATCGGCGGAGCAGCCGTCGCCGCGAATGTGGCGCTGATGAAGCGCCAGGGCCATGCGCTGGCGCGCTACGGCCTCGCCGGGCTGGTCTCGGTGGGATCCGCCGGCGGCTATTATCTCTGCGCGAGAATTCTTCTCACCTCCCTGGGACTGGCCGGCCCGAGCGCCGCCCAGGTGGACCACGAGCTCGAGCAGACGCCGAGCCTGGCGGCGCTGAGGAATACCGCCCCCGAGACCTATGCCCAGCTCCGCGCCGCGGTGACCGATGATGCCGCGCACGGCCGCTCGAAAGACAAGATCGCCGGCACCATCGACAAGTATCTGACCGGTGTGATCACGAAATACCTGCCGGTCGCCTCCGACGAGGCGATCCTCGAGATGACGCGGGTGACGATCCTCGAACTCGATCAGATCAGCGCCAAGAGCGCGGACGCCTGCTTCGCTTTCCTTTTCCATCCCCCGGGAACGGTCAGGACGGACCTCTCGGCATATGCGACACCCGAGGTGATCCAGGCCGTCAGCACGGCGCAGAAGCTGATTCTGGAATCGGGCTTCGCCGATCCGCAGCCGGTGCCGAGCAAGGAAGAGGTGAGCGCGCCGCTCAAGCGCGTGGTACAGCAGCTGGTCGCGACCTACGGCGCCGCCGATATCACCGCGCTTGCCCAGCCCGCGAAGATGGATCACGGCCGCTACTGCATGATCACGAGCGCGCTCTTCAAGGAGGTGCTCACCCTGCCGCGGGCGGAAGGGGTGCCGCTCCTTCGCTATCTCTACGCCCAGGCAGCAATCTAGGGTGAGACCCCAGCGCGGCGGGACGGGCGACGCGGGTCGGGCGGCGATGCCTGCAGGCGCGCTTGACCCCCTCCAGCCCATCCGCGATAACGGCGCGCCTCAAGGCTGCTCCGCTTCCAACCCGGACGGGTCCAATGAATCGCATCTTCTCGGGCATCCAGCCCACCGGCAACCTGCATCTCGGCAACTACCTCGGCGCGATCCGCAACTGGGTGGCGCTGCAGAAGGACTACGACTGCATCTTCTGCATCGTCGACATGCATGCGCTGACCCTGCCGCAGGATCCGAACGAGCTGCGCGGGCAGACCCGCGAGGTCACCGCCGCCTATATCGCCGCCGGCATCGATCCCGAGAGCTGCATCATCTTCAACCAGAGCACCATCGGCGCCCACACCGAGCTCGCCTGGCTCCTGGGCTGCATGACGCCGCTCGGCTGGCTCAACCGGATGACCCAGTTCAAGGAGAAGGCGGGGAAGCAGCGCGAGAACGCCGGCCTCGGCCTCTACGCCTATCCCGTGCTGATGGCCGCCGACATCCTGCTCTACAAGGCAACCCATGTGCCGGTGGGCGAGGACCAGAAGCAGCATCTGGAGCTTGCCCGCGACATCGCCGGCGCCTTCAACCGGCGCTACGAGATCGAGTTCTTCCCGCTGCCGGAGCCGCAGATCTTCGGCGCCGCCACCCGCGTGATGAGTCTCCGCGACGGCAGCAAGAAGATGTCGAAGAGCGACACCTCGGACTATTCGCGCATCAACATGACCGACGACGCGGATTTGATCCGTCAGAAGATCCGCAAGGCGAAGACCGATCCGATGCCGATGCCGGCGACGGTGGCGGAGGCCGAGGCGCGGCCGGAGGCGGCGAACCTCCTCGGCATCTATGCGGCGCTCGCCGACAAGACCCTCGCGGCGACGGTCGAGGAATTCGCCGGCGCGCCCTTCTCGCGCTTCAAGGAGACGCTCTCCGACCTCGCGGTCTCGGTCCTCGGCAGGATCGGCGGCGACATGCGCCGCCTCCTCGACGATCCCCAGTACATCGACCAGACCCTCCGCCGCGGCACCGAGCGCGCGCATGCCATCGCCGCCCCCATCCTGCGCGAGGTTTTCGACATCATGGGGCTGCTCAGACCCTGAGCGGCGGGAAACCGGACGGTGGCGGCCAATAGCGGACCGGCCGAGCGGCGCCATCGGTGCTTTGCTGTGATCTGCGGACTTTGGACCGCGGCTACCGTCGTCGCAATTGCGGCGAGCGGCACTGACGTCGTCTTCTTCGTCATATTCGCCGCCTGGTTCGTACCCGTCATCATCTGGATCGCCATACCCTTATGGGCGGCCAAGCTTTCCGTCAGCGAACTTCGTGCAGGTGACTACCGGAGGGCCGTCAACTGGGCCTTCATTCCGGCCTTTGCCGTTGGCGCGGTCTTGCAAGGCGGCGCCGCGGGCACTGCCTTGCGGTTCGCACTTGAACGGCCTCGCTACGATGCCGTGATCCAGGATATGGCGGCGGGCAATTGCGCCTCCGATGAGCTGAGACGGCGCCACAACGTAGACATCGATAATATCGATTGCCGACCGCCTTTCGTCGTCATCTTCCTCTGGGACGGCTTCATCACGATGTGGCGCGGCGTCGTCTTCGACGGCAGCGACGAAATCACCAAGCCTGACGACAAGCGGTCCCTCGAATGGCGCGGATCGGCGGCTGCCGAGCAGTTAAAATGCGCGGGCATCACCCACTATTTGGGGGATCACTACTACGCCGTCGGAAGCGCGGGCTGTCCCTGACCTGCGCCGATCCTGCCCTATTTTGTGCGAAATCCTCGACCGCCCCGACCCGGAGTTGCAGCGGCGCAACGCTCGGCAAATGAAGCAAGATTGCGGGGCGAAAGCGCTTTTCGGGGCCGGTCGCCGGATGTAAGGTGCCGGTCTGGCGCCGCGGCCCATCGGGGTCGCGCGCGGTCCCGCCGTTTGCGGATCCCATGGACATTTACCTGCCGATCGCCGCTTCCTCCGTGGACGCTTTCGTCCTCCTGGGGCTGGGCGGCGCCGTCGGCTTTCTCTCCGGCGTCTTCGGGGTCGGCGGCGGCTTCCTGCTGACCCCCTTCCTGATCTTCATCGGCATCCCGCCGGCGATCGCCGTCTCCTCCTCCGCCAATCAGCTGGTGGGCGCCTCGGTCTCCGGCGTCATCACCCATTGGCGGCGCGGCAATGTCGATTTCCTCATGGGCTTCGTGCTGCTGGTCGGCGGCTTTCTGGGATCCGGCCTCGGCGTCTGGCTCTTCGCGCTGCTGCGCCGCATCGGCCAGGTGGAGCTGGTGGTCACCATCTGCTACGTGGTGCTGCTGGGCGTCCTCGGCAGCCTGATGCTGATCGAGAGCTCGCGAGCATTGCTGCGCCGGCACCGGCCGGGCCACGGGCGGCGGCGGCTCCACAAGCACATGTGGATCCACGGGCTGCCGCTCAAGATGCGCTTCCGCCGCTCCAAGCTCTACATCAGCGCCCTGGTGCCGGTGGGGCTCGGATTCTTCGTCGGCATTCTTTCCGCGGTGATGGGCATCGGCGGCGGCTTCGTGATGGTGCCGGCGATGATCTACATGCTGGGGATGCCGACCGCGGTGGTGCCCGGCACCTCGCTCCTCCAGATCATCTTCGTCGCCGCCAATGTCACCGTGCTGCAGGCGGTGGAGAACGGCACCGTGGACGCGGTGCTGGCGCTGATGCTGCTGGTGGGCGGCGTGCTGGGGGCGCAGTTCGGCGCCCGCTTCGGCAGCAAGCTGCGCGGCGAGCAGCTGCGCGCGCTCCTGGCGCTGATGGTGCTGGGCATCGCCGTGAAGCTCGCCCGCGATCTCGGCGTCCGGCCCGAGGATCTCTACTCGGTCGCCACGGTGGGCACGTGAGGCGGGCGGCGCAGGCTCCGCTCCTGCTGCTCCTGACGGGGCTGATGCTCCAGGCGCTGGCACCGCCGGCGCGCGCCCAGGCGCTGGTCGCCGACCTCACCAGCCACCTGGTGGCGATCACCACCGGCTTCACCGGCACCAGCGTGGTGCTGTTCGGCGCCACCGACGGCGGCGGCGACGTGATCGTGGTGGTGCGCGGGCCCGAGCGCGAGATGGTGGTGCGCCATAAGAGCAAGGTCGCCGCCATCTGGGTCAACACGCGCCAGGCGACCTTCACCAACGTGCCGAGCTTCTACAGCGTCTACAGCAGCCGGCCGGTGGAGGAGATCGCCTCCCCTGCCGTGCGCCAGCTGCACCAGATCGGCCTCGACTATCTCCACCTCAACACCGAGCAGACGCTGTCGGCCGAGGAGGCGACGGATTTCCGCGCCGCCTTCATCCGCAACCAGGTGAGGAGCGGCCTCTACCTGCCGACCACCGGTCAGGTCGCCTTTCTCGGCGATCGGCTGTTCCGCGCCACCATCAACTTTCCGGCGAGCGTTCCCACGGGAACCTATCTGGTCGAGGTGTTTTTGGTTCGCGACAACGCGGTGGTCAGCGGCCAGACCACGCCGCTGGTGATCTCGGAGATCGGCATCGACGCCGAGGTGCACGACTTCGCGGATCGCTATGGCCTCGCCTATGGGCTGGTTGCCGTGATCTTGGCGGCGATGGCAGGATGGCTGGCGAGCCTGCCGTTCCGGAACGCATGAGAGGCTCCGCGATGAGCGACCAGAGACCCCTGCCCCAGCGCGTCTTCCTGGTGGTGGTGGACGAGAGCCCGGAGATGCGGGTGGCGCTGCGCTACGCGGCGCTGCGCGCGCGCGCCACCACCGGCCGCGTCGCCCTCCTCTACGTGATCGAGCCCAGCGACCTCCAGCAGTGGATGGCGGTGGAGACGCTGATGCGCGAGGAGCGCCGCGAGGAAGCCGAGCAGCTGATGAGCAAGATCTCCCAGGAGGTGCTCGAGGCCTCGGGCTCGCTGCCGGTGGTCTATATCCGCGAGGGGCGCCGCCGCGACGAGCTCTTGTCGCTCATCGACGAGGAGCCCAGCATCTCCGTGCTGGTGCTGGCGGCCAGCACCGGGCCCGAGGGGCCGGGCCCGCTGGTCACCGCGCTCACCGGCAAGCTCGCGGTGAAGCTCCGCGTGCCGGTGACCCTGGTGCCCGGCAACTTGACGCCGGAGCAGATCAGCGCGGTGACCTGAGGGGCGCGGCTGCAGAGGCATCCTGCGCCCTTCGAGACGCGCGCGATGCGCGCTCCTCAGGATAAGGCGATTTTCTTCTTGGCATTCTCGATTGGCCTCATCCTGAGGAGCCTGCGCAGCAGGCGTCTCGAAGGACGCACCACGAGCGATCCAGCGTAGAACCGATCCGCCCTCAGCGCGGCGGCGCCAGATCGTGATAGGGATCCTCGGCGAGCGGCAGGGCAAAGACCTCCGGCGGCTCGCGCATGCCGCGGAGCGCGTGGTGGCCGAGCGAGACCACCGGCAGCCCCACTTCCGCCGCGAACTCCGCCGACATCAGCATGCCCTTGCCGAAGTCGCGGCAGAGCCGCTGCAGCCGGCTCACCAGGTTGACCGCCGGCCCGATTACCGTGAAGTCGAGGCGGCTCGCGCCACCGATGTTGCCGTAGATCACCGGCCCGATGTGGAAGGTGATGCCGATGCGGACGGTGAGCTTGCCCTCGCCGCGGCGGCGGCGGTTCATCTCGGTGATGTTGGCGAAGGCGGCCTTGGCGGCGCTGTAGGCGGCAAGGCAGGCGGGCCTGGCGCCGCCCGCCTGCAGCGGGAAGATCGCCAGCATGCCGTCGCCGATCAGCTTCAGCACCTGGCCGCTGTGGTCCTCGACCGGCGCGATCACCGCCTCGAAATACTGGTTCAGCAGCTCGATCACCTCGTCGCCGCGCAGATGCTCGGAGATCTCGGTGAAGCCGCGCATGTCGGCGAAGAGGATCGCCGCCTCGATCACCTGGCCGCTGCCGCGGGTGATCTGGCCGCTCAGGACACGCTTCCCCGCATCGGCGCCGAGATAGACCGAGAGCAGCGTCTCGGCGACGTAGTGGGTGGCGCGCGCCTCGAAGATGACGCCGATATGCGGCACCAGCGCGTCGAGGAAGGCGAGGTCCTCGTCGCTGAAGCCGCCGGGCCGCAGCGTCGCCCAGGTGACGCCGTGATTGCTGCCGTCGGTGAAGGGGAGGCGCTGCGCCACGTAATCGGTGAAGGCCTCGGCCTTGAGCTCCGCCAGCACCGCGAAGTCCAGCATCACGTCCGGACTCTCGAGCCGGCGGCGGAAGCGCTCGGCGCCGCCATAGATCCAGTAGATCGGGCTGTTGGTGTAGGTCGGCAGGTTCTCGACGCCGTGATAGCGCGGCGTGATCTCGGCGCCCCTGCCGTGGCGCCACAGCAGCGTGTAGCCGCGGATCTCCGGATGGAGGAGCCGCATGTGGATGCTGGAGCGCTCGAGCGGAATGCCCGCCGCCACGATGTGCTCGCAGATGGTGGCGAGAAAGCCAACGACGTCGGTCACCTCGCGCGCCGCCCTGACCAGCCACTCGATGACCGGCCCCGCGCGCAGGGCGGCGCTCGTCCCGGCCGGCTGCGGCTCCTGGCTCGGCATCACGGTCATGGCGCCCTTTCTCCGCGAAGGCCTCGCCGGCCGCAAGGGTGGCTCCGGCATGTCAGCATTGACCACACTGGTTGAAGGGTTGACTTGCGGGGCCCGACCCCCAAGGTTGTCCGGCGACAGCACCTTGGATCATAGCCGTCGGAGCCGCTTCCATGTTCATCCAGACCGAGCCCACGCCCAACCCGGCCACCCTCAAATTCCTGCCGGGTCGCGCGGTGATGGCGTCGGGCACCGCGAACTTCACCGCCGCCGCCGAGGCCGGCCGCTCGCCGCTGGCAGAGCGGCTCTTTGCGCTCGAGGGCGTCACCGGCGTTTTCCTCGGCGCCGATTTCGTCACCGTCAGCAAGGATCCGGCGCAGGACTGGATGCAGCTGAAGCCGATGGTGCTGGGCGCGATCATGGAGCACTTCACCGCCGGCCAGCCGGTGATCCTCGGCGAGGCGGCGGAGAGCGCCGAGGGCAGCAGCGAGGACGACGACGAGGTGGTGACCCAGATCAAGGAGCTGCTGGAGACGCGCGTGCGGCCCGCGGTGGCGCAGGACGGCGGCGACATCCTCTTCCACCGCTACGAGGACGGCGTCGTCTATCTCCACATGCAGGGCTCCTGCTCCGGCTGCCCGAGCTCGACGGCGACGCTCAAGGCCGGAATCGAGAACATGCTCCGGCATTACGTGCCGGAAGTGCAGGAAGTGCGCGCGGTCTGAGCGGCGCCTACTCGCCGCGCATCATCGATACCGGCAGGTCGGCGTCGCTCAGCAGCGGATAGAGCGCGGCGTCGAAGAGCTGGTAGTGCCACCACTCCATCGCGTAGTGGTCCCAGCCGGCGGCGGTCATCAGCCCCAGGAGCAGCAGGCGATTGCGCTGTGCCGCGACCGAGACCTCGGCGCTGCCGTGGTGGGAGAGCGGCGTGAAGGCGTCGAAGCCGGTGCCCATGTCGAGCTCGACGCCGTGCCGGTCCACCAGCGTCAGATCGACGGCGACGCCGCGGGAATGCGGCGAGCCCTTGCGGGGATCGGAGACGAATTCCGGATCGGGGCGGAACTCCCAGAGCTTCCACTGCGCCTCCGAGGGCCGGAAAGCGTCGAAGATCTTGAGGGTCAGTCCCAGCGGCCGCGCGAGATCGATCGCGCGCTGGAGGCGCTCTGCTGCCGCGGCATGGAGATAGCAGCCGGCGCGGGCATAGATCGGCTTGCCGGTGACGTTCTGGCCGGTGGCATAGGCGAGGTCGAGCCGCACCGCGTGGGTCTCGGGCCGGATCTCGATCAGCGACATCGGGGGTTGCGCGACATGGACAGGGCGGGATAGGTGGGATTTCCTACCATGCGCCTTGCCGCCAGGGGACGAAAAAGCGTGCGGTGATGAAGGTTCTGGCATTCGATAGCTCCGGCAGCGCCTGCTCCGCCGCGGTGCGCGACGGCGAGCGGCTCATCGCCCGCGAGTTCGCCCGCATGGAGACCGGCCAGGCCGAGCGCCTGGTGCCGATGATCGCCGACGCCATGGCCGCAGCCGATCTTGATTTCGACGCCCTCGATCTGATCGCGGTGACGCTGGGCCCGGGCGCCTTCACCGGCGTGCGCATCGGCATCGCCACCGCCGAGGGGCTGGCGCTCGCAACCGGTCTTCCGGCGCTGGGGCTCACCAGCTTCGAGGCGGTGGCGGCGGCCGTGCCGCCGGCGCTCCGCGCCGGCCGCAGCCTCATCGTCGCCATCGAGAGCCGGCGCGAGGAGCTTTATCTGCAGGCCTTCGACGAGGCCGGCGCGCCGCGCGCCGCGGGCGCCCTGGTGGCGGAGGATGCCTGGCGCGGCTCGCTGCCGCCGGGCGCGCTGCTGCTGGCGGGAGACGGCGCGGCGCGGCTCGCCGTCGCGCTCGGTGACGGCCGCGATATCACCTGCGCGCCGGCGCCGGGCCTGATCGACGCCGGCGATCTCGCTGCTCTGGCGCTTCGCCGCTGGCAGGCGAGGCCGGTAGCGGAGCCGCTCGCACCCATCTACCTTCGCGCGCCCGACACCACGCTGCCGAAGGATGCCGGCCGATGACGCGCTGGCGCATCCTGCCGGTCTTCGCGGGCACCCTCGACCAGATGGCGGCGCTCCATGCGCGCTGCTTCCCCGGCGAGAACTGGGACGGCCAGGATTTCGCCGGCATCCTCGCCATGCGCGGCGCCAGCGGCCACTGGGTGGTCGATGCCGATGATCGGCAGCAGCGGCCGGTCGGCTTCGTCTTCGACTTGCTGGCGAGCCCGGCGGGGGAGATCATTACTCTCGGTATACTTCCCGAAGTGCGCCGCCGTGGCGCCGCGCGCGCCCTTCTCGCCGATCTCTTCGAGCGCGCCGCGGCGCTCGCGGTTGAGGGCATTACCCTCGAGGTCGCCGCCGACAATGGCCCGGCGCTGGCCCTTTACGAGAGCCTCGGCTTCACCCGGGTCGGGCTGCGCGCCGGCTACTACCGGCGGCCCGACGCCAGCCAGATGGACGCCCATCTGCTGCGCCGCCAGATCGTGCCGATGCCGGCCGCCCGCTGACCGTCCGGGCGATCTCTGCCGGTTCCGGCGCAGGTTTCAGTTTCAATTTCAAGCAATAGCCGTTATCTCTACTGGCCCCAAGAAGCGCACAGTTGTGAAAGCGCAGATTATTGTTTTGCCGGCAGCAATAACCATATTTGTTGTCGAGATCCCGAAGGAACGAGACAAGATGTCGGATAACGCGAACACTAAGGACCTGCTCGCCCTCACGACGGAGATCGTGGCGGCGCATGTGTCCAACAACACGATCGCCGCAGGCGATCTGCCGCAGCTGATCAGCCAGGTTTATCAGTCACTTGCAGGGGTTGGCAAAGGCTCTGCACAGGCGGTCGAGCGGCCGGAGCCGGCGGTGCCGGTGAAGAAGTCGATCCATCCCGACTACATTATCTGCCTGGAAGACGGCAAGAAGCTGAAGATGCTGAAGCGGCATCTGAAGACCGCCTACAACATGACCCCCGAGCAGTATCGGGAACGCTGGGCCCTGCCGCCGGACTATCCGATGGTGGCGCCCAACTACGCCCGCCAGCGCTCGCGGCTGGCGAAGGAGATCGGGCTCGGGATCAGAGGCAGAAAAGCCGGCGCTGCCTGAGACTTAGCGCCGGTCGAACGCCGTCATAGGACGGTCAGGGGCTTTTGGCTATAGTAGTAATGGTTTACGCGTGCACGGCCCGATCCCAGCTGGTGGATCCACCGACCGGGTGACGGAGGCCAATGCCGCGGTGGTCAGGAAAGCAGGCTCCTCCGCGTCCCTCCGGGCGCGGCGGAGCGAAAGGTCTTTGGAGGAGGTGGATTGTCCGCGACGCCCTCGCGCCTTGAGCAGCTCTGCATCGACAAGGGGCTGAAGATGACGGAGCAGCGTCGCATCATTGCGCGGGTTCTCTCGGATTCCGCCGACCATCCGGATGTCGAGGCGGTGCACCGCCGCGCGACCGAGATCGATCCTCGCATCAGCATCGCCACCGTCTATCGCACCGTGCGGCTCTTCGAGGAGGCGAACATCCTCGCGCGCCACGATTTCGGCGACGGTCGCGCGCGCTACGAGGAGATGCCGAGCAATCATCACGACCATCTCATCGACCTGCAGAGCGGCAAGGTCATCGAGTTCAAGAACGAAGCGATCGAGCGCCTGCAACGCCAGGTCGCCAAGGAGCTGGGCTTCCGCCTGGTCGATCATCGGCTGGAACTCTATGCCGTTCCCGTCGATGGGAAGAACGAGGGCGAGAGCGAGACATGAGCGCTCCCGGCCGGGGGAATGAGGGGCGATGCGCAGGACCGAGTTCGAGCCGATGACCGCCACCGAGACCGTGCCCGCCCTGGAGCTCCGCTCCGGCAATCTGGAGGTCCGGCTCGCTGACAGCAGCGCCGAGGTCGACGCCTCGCAGGCGCTGCGCTACCGCGTCTTCTACGAGGAGATGGGCGCCGAGCCTTCGCCGGAGATGGCGCGGCGGCGGCGCGACTTCGACGACTTCGACGCGGTCGCCGACCATCTCCTGGTGCTCGACCACAGCCGCGGCCACGGCGCCGCGGCGGTCGTCGGGACTTACCGGCTGATCCGCCGCGTCGCCGCCCAACGCGCCGGCCGCTTCTACTCCGCGGGCGAGTACGACATCGGCATGATGCTGGCCTATCCCGGCGAGATTCTGGAGCTCGGCCGCTCCTGCGTCGACCAGTCGGCGCGCAGCCGGCCTACCATGCAGCTCCTCTGGCGCGGCATCGCCGCCTATGTCTTCCATCACCAGATCGATGTCATGTTCGGCTGCGCGAGCCTGCCGGGCACCGATCCCGCCTCGCTCGCGACGCCGCTCAGCTATCTGCACCATCATCACCTGGCGCCGCCGGCGCTTCGCCCGCGGGCGCTGCCCCAGCGCTATGTCGACATGAACCGGCTGCCCGCCTCGGAGATCGACACCGGCAGGGCGCTCGCCGAGCTGCCGCCGCTCATCAAGGGCTATCTTCGTCTCGGCGGCTTCGTCGGCGACGGCGCCGTCATCGATGAGCAATTCAACACCACCGACGTCTCGATCGTGGTGAAGACCGACCTCGTCACCGAGAAGTACTATCGGCATTACGAGCGGCAGACGCGGGAGGCGGGCGCGCTCTGATGCCCGACGCCTGCCGCTCATGAGCGCCTTTCTGCTGCGCCTGCGACGGCTCACTCTCTACCTCGGCCTGACGCTGCCGCTGATGCCGGCGCAGGCGCTGCTGCTGCTGCTGCGCTCGCCGTGGTCGGCGAAGCTGCCGCGCCTCTATCATGCGCTGGCGAGCCGCATCCTGGGGTTCGAGGTGACCGTGATCGGCACGCCCTCGGCGCTGCCGGGGACGCTCTTCGTCGCCAACCACACCTCCTACATCGACATCGAGATCCTCGGCGGCGCGGTCGAGGCCTCCTTCGTCGCCAAGAGCGAGGTGGCGCGCTGGCCGATGTTCGGCTGGCTCGCGCGGCTGCAGCGCACCGTCTTCGTCGACCGCCGCGCGCATACCACGCATCGCCAGCGCGACGTGCTGATCGAGCGCCTGAAGGCCGGCGACCGGCTGATCCTCTTCCCGGAGGGCACCAGCGACGACGGCAACCGCGTGCTGCCCTTCAAGTCGGCGCTGTTCGCCGCCGTGCACGCCGCCCATCTCGATCGTCCCATCACCGTGCAGCCGGTCTCCGTCGCCTATCTCCGCCTCGACGGCATCCCGATCGGCCGCTTCCACCGGCCGTTCTTCGCCTGGTACGGCGACATGGATCTCGTCACCCATCTCTGGGCGATGCTCGGCCTCGGCCATGTCGGCGTGACCGTGGAGTTCCACGCCCCGGTGAGCGCGGAGGATTTCCCCAGCCGCAAGGCGCTCGCCGAGCATTGCTGGCGCGTGGTCTCCGCCGGGCTTGCCACCGCGCTCGCCGGCCGGCCGCAGCCGGCCTATCCCGCGCCCACCGTGCAGCCGCCACCTGCGGCGACGCTGGCGCCGACGCCGGCAGCGGCGGTCGGCGGCTGATCGCGCGGAAGAACAGGCTCCCTTGACCAAGAAGCTGCACATCAAGACCTACGGCTGTCAGATGAACGTCTACGACTCCGCCCGCATGGCGGATGTCCTGGCACCGCTCGGCTACACGATCGCCGCGGCGCCCGACGACGCCGACATGGTGATCCTCAACACCTGCCACATCCGCGAGAAGGCGGCGGAGAAGGTGTTCTCCGAGCTCGGCCGCCTCAAATCGCTGCAGAGCCGCAAGGCGCGCGGCGGCGGCCGCATGATCCTGGCGGTGGCGGGCTGCGTCGCGCAGGCCGAAGGCGCCGAGATCCTCGCCCGCGCGCCCTATGTGGACATCGTGCTCGGCCCGCAGACCTATCACCGCCTGCCGGAGATGGTGGCGGCGGCGACGCGCGCGGCCGGCGGCGTCCTCGACACCGAGTTTCCCGTCGAGGCGAAGTTCGATTTCCTGCCGGCGGCCAGCACCGCGCCCGGCGTCTCCGCCTTCCTCACCATCCAGGAAGGCTGCGACAAGTTCTGCACCTTCTGCGTCGTGCCCTATACGCGGGGCGCCGAGTTCTCGCGCCCCGCCGCCGAGGTGATCGCCGAGGCGCGGCGCCTCCTCGATCGAGGCGCGCGGGAGATCACGCTCCTCGGGCAGAACGTCAATGCCTATCACGGGCGCGGCGCCGAGGGCGACGACTGGGGCCTCGGCCGCCTCATCCGCGCGCTCGCCGAGCTGCCGGGCATCGAGCGCATCCGCTACACCACCTCGCATCCCCGCGACATGGACGCGGAGCTCATCGCCGCCCATCGCGACGTCCCGGCGCTGATGCCCTTCCTGCACCTCCCTGTGCAGTCGGGCTCGGACCGCATCCTCGCCGCGATGAACCGCCGCCACACCGCCGCCGATTATCTCCGCACCGTCGAGACGCTGCGGGCAGCGCGCGCCGATCTCGCGCTCTCCTCGGATTTCATCGTCGGGTATCCCGGCGAGAGCGACGCCGATTTCCAGGCGACGCTCGATCTCGTCGCAACCGTCGGATTCGCTCAGGCCTTTTCCTTCAAATACAGCCCGCGTCCGGGGACGCCGGCGGCGAGCGCGGAGGATCAGGTGCCCGAGGTGGTGAAGGCGGAGCGGCTGTCCCGGCTGCAGTATCTGCTGGAGCGGCAGCAGCGCGCCTTCAACGAGAGCCTCGTCGGCACCATGCAGCCGGTGCTGCTGGAGCGCGCCGGCCGCCACTCGGGCCAGCTGGTCGGCCGCAGTCCCTTCCTGCAGCCGGTGCATGCGAGCCTGCCGGCGGTGCTGGTGGGCGCCATCGTACCGCTCCGCATCACCGGCGCCGAGCCCAACAGCCTCGCCGGCGAGCTGCCGGCGGCGGAGCGGGTGGTCGCATGAGCCCCTCGCAGCCCTCCGGCGCGCCGCGCCCGTCCGAGACCGTGCAGATGCAGTTCGACGACAACACGCTGCTGCCGATGCTGTTCGGCGAGCACGACGCCCATCTCGACCGCATCGAGAAGCAGCTCGGCGTCGCCGTGGTCTCGCGCGGCAACCGTCTGGCGATCACCGGGCCGAGCGCCCGGGCGGCGCAGGCGAAAAACGCGCTCACCGCCCTCTATGACCGGCTGAAGCGCGGCCTCGAGGTCGATGGCGCGGCGGTCGACGGCGCGGTGCGGCTTGCCCACAGCCGCGGCGGCGAGCCGCCCTCGGCCTTCGGCGGCGACAGCGAGATCCACACGAGAAAGCGGCGGATCTCCGCCCGGAGCCCGGCGCAGGCCGCCTATATCCGCGCGCTTCGCGACAACGAGCTGGTGTTCGGCCTCGGCCCCGCCGGCACCGGCAAGACCTATCTGGCGGTCGCCGCCGCCGTCGACCACATGATGTCCGGCAAGGTGGAGCGCATCATCCTGTCGCGGCCGGCGGTGGAGGCAGGCGAGCGGCTGGGATTCCTGCCGGGCGATCTCCGCGAGAAGGTCGACCCCTACCTGCGCCCGCTCTACGACGCGCTCCACGAGATGCTGCCGGGCGAGCTGGTGCAGAAGCGCCTCGACAGCGGCGAGATCGAGATCGCTCCCCTGGCGTTCATGCGCGGCCGCACCCTCTCGCACGCCTTTGTCATTCTCGACGAGGCGCAGAACACCACGCCGGTACAGATGAAGATGTTCCTGACCCGTCTCGGCGAGGGCGCGCGCATGGCGGTCACCGGCGATCTCTCCCAGGTCGATCTGCCGGGCGGCGCCACTTCGGGCCTCGCCGATGCGCTGGCGACGCTGGAGGGCGTCGAAGGCATGGCGGTGGTGAACTTCACCGAGGCCGACATCGTGCGCCATCCTCTCGTCGCCCGCATCGTCCAGGCCTATGACCAGCGCGAGCGCCGCAAGAACGCGCGGCGGGGTCCCTCCAGCCATGACTGACCGACCAAGATCCAAGCGCCCCGCCTCTGGCAGGGCCGAGATTTCAATCGAGCTCGCCGAGCCCTGCCCACGCTGGCGCGCGCAGCTGGCGCGCCGGCGCGCGCTCTGCGCCGCCGCAGTAGAGGCGGCGATCGCGTTGGCAAAGCCGCGCTTGAAGCGCCGGACCGAGGTGAGCCTGGTGCTCGCCGATGACGCGCTGGTGCGCCGGCTCAACCGGCAATGGCGACGGATCGACGCGCCCACCGACGTGCTCTCCTTTCCCGCCGACGATGACGGACTCGCGACCAATGCCCCCTGGCTGCTCGGCGACGTGATCCTCGCCTTCGAGACGGTGAGCCGGGCGGCGGCGGAGCAGGGCAAGCCGCTCGCCGATCACCTCCGCCATCTGGTGGTGCATGGCGTGCTGCACCTCCTCGGCTACGATCACGAGAAGCCGGCCGAGGCGGAGGAGATGGAAGCGCTGGAGACCCGCGCGCTGGCGCGGCTCGGCGTCGCCGATCCCTACGCGGCGGAGCGGCAGGCGGCCGGCTATGGCTGAGACCTCGAACGGCAAGCCCGGCGCGCGCGCCGGCGAGGAAGGCGGCGAGGGCCCGTTCCGCAGCCTCCGCAACTGGCTCCGGCAGCTGCGCGGCGACCGCGGCGCCGAGCAGGATCTGCGCAGCTCCCTCGAGGAGCTGATCGAGGAGCACGAGGAGGAGCCGATCGATCCGCAGGAGCGGGCGATCCTCGCCAACATCCTCAAGCTGCACGAGCTCACCGCCAACGACGTGATGGTGCCGCGGGTCGATATCGTGGCGCTGGAGGCCGAGACGGCCTTCGACCAGGTGGTGAAGGCGATGGTGGAGCACGGCCACTCGCGGGTGCCGGTCTACCGCGAGACCCTCGACGACGTGGTCGGCATGCTCCACATCAAGGATCTGCTGCCCTATGCGGTGGATCATCGGCCGGTGCCGGTGGCGAAGATCGTGCGCAAGGTGCTGTTCGTGGCGCCCTCGATGCCCATTCTCGACCTGCTGCTGCAGATGCGCCTGACCCGCATCCACCTCGCCCTGGTGGTGGACGAGTTCGGCGGCGTCGACGGCCTCGTCACCATCGAGGACGTGATCGAGGAGATCGTCGGCGAGATCGAGGACGAGCACGACCCCGCCGACCCGCCGCAGCTCATCGAGCGGCCGGACGGCACGCTGATCGCCGAGGCGAGGACGCCGATCACCACCCTCGAGGACCGCGCCGGGCAGAAGCTGGTGCCGCCCGAGGTCGAGGAGGGGATCGATACGCTGGGCGGCCTCGTCACCACCTTGGCGGGACGCGTCCCGGCGCGCGGCGAGGTGATCAAGCATCCGGTCGGATTCGATATAGAAGTGCTGGATGCCGATCCCCGGCGGGTCAAGCGGCTCCGGCTCAAGGGCCTGCCGGCGCGGCCGGTCAGCGAGGTGGAGCATGCCTGAGCGGGCACGCGTCCTGGGCTTCCGCGGCACTCTCCCGGTGGCGCCGGCGCAGCTCACCGCGATCCGGCTTGCCGAGCTCCAGGGCCTCCGACGGCACGGGCTTGCGTTCCTGCTGGGCGTGCTGGCCGCCGCGGCGCTGCCGCCGGTCGACCTGACGCCGGTGCTGCTGATCTCCTTCACCGGTCTCGTCTGGCTCTTCGACGGCGTGCAGCGGCCGCGCGAGGCTTTCGGCCTCGGCTGGATCTTCGGTCTCGGCTTCTTCGTCGCCGGCCTCTACTGGATCGCCGCCGCGCTCTTCGTCGACATCGCGCAGTTCTGGTGGCTGCTGCCCTTCGCCGCGCTGGGACTGCCGGCGGCGATGGCGATCTACACCGGCGGCGCCGTGCTGGCGGCGCATCTGCTCTGCCGGTTCCTGCGCTGGCGCGGCGTCGCCCGCGTGTTGGCGCTGGCAGTGATGTGGGCCGGCGCCGAGTGGCTGCGCGGCCATCTGTTCACCGGCTTTCCCTGGAACCTGGTGGGCTACGCCTGGTCGGGCGCGTTCCCCGGCAGCCTCGCCATGCTGCAGCTCACCTCGGTGGTGGGAATCTACGGCCTCAGCCTGCTGACGGTGATGCTGGCGATGCTGCCGGCGACGCTCGGCGATCTCGGCGGGCGCCGGCAGCTGCCGATGCTGGCGGCGGTGCTGGCGCTGGTCGCCGCGCTGGGCTTTGGCTGGGTGCGGCTCAGCGCCGGCACGACGCCGGATGTGCCGGGCATCGAGTTCCGGATCGTGCAGCCCTCCGTCGAGCAGACGCTGAAGAACGATCCGGCGGAGCGCGTCGCGACGTTCCGCCGGCATCTGGCGCTGAGCAAGGAGCCGACCGACAGCAAGCAACCGATCACCACTCTGATCTGGCCCGAGGCGGCGGCGCCGCCCTTCCTCGACCGCGATACCGTCGCCCGCGACATGATCGCCGCGGTGACGCCGCCCGGCGGCCTCGCGCTGGTGGGCAGCGACCGCACCGAGCCGCCGCCGGCGCGGCCCGAGCATGTCTTCAACAGCCTGGTCGCCATCGACCATGCCGGCGCCGTCGTCGGCAGCTACGACAAGGCGCATCTGGTGCCGTTCGGCGAGTACGTGCCGCTGCGCGGCATCCTGCCGATGAACAAGATCACGCCCGGCACCATGGACTTCACGCCCGGCCCCGGGCCGCGCACGCTGCATCTGCCGGGCCTGCCGCCGGTCTCGCCGCTGATCTGCTACGAGGCGGTCTTCCCCGGCGCCGTCGCCGATCCGAACGACCGGCCGCAATGGCTCCTCGCCATCACCAACGACGCCTGGTACGGCTTCACCTCCGGCCCGTTCCAGCACTTCAACATCGCGCGCGTGCGCACGGTCGAGGAAGGCATGCCGATGGTGCGCGCCGGCAACAACGGGATCTCCGGTCTCATCGATCCCTATGGCCGCGTGCTGAAGCATCTGCCGCTCGATGCGGTCGGATTCCTCGACGTGCCGCTGCCGCGAGCACTGCCCGCTACAATCTACGCGCGGGCAGGTGATGCAGTTTTTCTGCTGGCTCTGCCGGGATTGTTGGGTCTAGCTTGGTGCTGCGCACGTCAACGCCGTCGCTCGCCGACGACAAGCTAAACAAATCCTTTCTCTGTCGCGCACGCGAGTCGCGTGCCACAAATTTCAAAATTTCAATTAATTTGATATTAAGTATCTTAGACGGTTGACCGCATACGATGGTGTGAATTATCAATGCTGGATGCTAGAGTGAGTGGTCGATCAGTGATAACGAACTACGACATTGGCGACGGCCGCAAGCGCCGCCCGAAATCCGACAAGCCGAATCCCATCGACGTTCACGTGGGCTCGCGCGTGCGCCTGCGCCGCACCTTGCTCGGTATGAGCCAGGAGAAGCTCGGCGAAGCGATCGGCCTCACCTTCCAGCAGGTGCAGAAGTACGAGCGCGGCGCGAATCGAATCGGCGCCAGCCGTCTCTACGATCTCTCCCGCGTGCTCGACGTCCCGGTGTCGTTCTTCTTCGACGACATGAATCCGACGGTGACCACCGCCGCCGAGCAGCGGCTCGGCGGCGCCACTCCCGAGCCGTCCGCCAACCCGACCTACGAGGCGGATCCGCTGATGCGGCGCGAAACTTTGGAATTGGTGCGCGCCTACTACCGCATCGTCGACCCGCAGATCCGTCGGCGCCTCTTCGATCTCACCAAGGCGATCGCGAACTCCTCCCAGAGCTCCTAGACGCGCCGCCCTCGTAGGGACGCGTGCGCCGCCGGGGTAAGCCCGAGGGCCTTTTCTGCCCATCCCCTGCCCACGGCGAAAATCCTTGACCTGGGTTCACCCCGGTAGCAACTAATCGCCGCTGCCGCGGCTTGCTTGCGGCGCGGCGCCGGGCGGGACTTCCAAAGACCGCAAATCGTGCCATCAGGCGGCTCGCGAGGGGCCGGGGAAAGGATTGACGTGGCTACGCGCAACTACGTTTTCGCCAGTGAGTCGGTGTCCGAGGGCCATCCGGACAAGGTCTGCGACCGGATCTCCGACGCCGTCGTCGACGCCTTCCTGGCCGCCGACCCGCAGGCGCGGGTGGCCTGCGAGACGCTCGCCACCACCAACAAGGTGGTGATGGCCGGCGAGGTGCGCGGACCCGCCTCGGTGACCAAGGACCTGCTGGTCGAAGTGGCGCGGCACGCGATCCGCGACATCGGCTACGAGCAGGAAGGCTTCCACTGGAAAGAGGCCGAGATCGAGTGCCTGATCCACTCGCAGTCGCCGGACATCGCCCAGGGCGTCGACGCCGCCGGGAACAAGGACGAGGGCGCCGGCGACCAGGGCATCATGTTCGGCTATGCCTGCCGCGAGACGCCGGAGCTGATGCCGGCGCCGATCTATTACGCCCACGCGATCCTGCGCTCGCTCTCCAAGGCGCGTCACGAGGGCTCCGCGCCGAAGCTCGGCCCCGACGCCAAGAGCCAGGTCTCGCTCAAATACGTCGACGGCAAGCCGGTCGGCTGCACCTCGGTGGTGGTCTCGACCCAGCACAGCCCGGACATCGACCAGGATGACGTGCGCGAGATCGTCCGGCCGCATGTGATGAACGTGCTGCCGAAAGGCTGGATGTGCGACGAGCAGCACTTCTACGTGAACCCGACCGGCCGCTTCGTGGTCGGCGGGCCCGACGGCGACTGCGGCCTTACCGGGCGCAAGATCATCGTCGACACTTATGGCGGCGCCGCACCGCACGGCGGCGGCGCCTTCTCCGGCAAGGACCCGACCAAGGTCGACCGCTCTGCCGCCTATGCGGCGCGCTACCTCGCCAAGAACGTGGTGGCGGCGGATCTCGCCGACCGCTGCGTGATCCAGCTCTCCTACGCGATCGGCGTCGCGAAGCCACTCTCCGTCTATATCGACACCTCCGGCACCGGCCGCGTCTCCGAGGAGAAGCTCTCCGACGTGCTGCAGCAGCTGATGGACCTGTCGCCGCGCGGCATCCGCACGCACCTCAATTTGAACCGGCCGATCTACGCCCGCACCGCGGCTTATGGTCATTTCGGCCGCGCTCCGGAGCCCGACGGCGGCTTCTCCTGGGAGCGGCTCGATCTGGTGCCGCAGCTGAAATCGGCCTTCGCCTGATCGACGAGAAACCGCCGGCGGAGTCCGCGCAGCGCCGGCGCATCGTCTATGGCCGGCGCCGCGGCCGGAAGCTGAGGCCCGGCCAGCGCGATCTGCTGACCGACCTGTTGCCGACGCTGCGCCTCGCGCTGCCGGAGCATGGCAGCCTCGATCCGCAGGCGCTCTTTCCCGCGTCGTACGGCGATCTCTGGCTCGAGGTCGGCTTCGGTGCCGGCGAGCATCTGGCGGCGCAGGCAGCGGCGCATCCGGAGGTGGGGTTCCTCGGCGCCGAGGTTTTCGAAAACGGCGTGGTGAAGCTGCTGGCGGCGATGCGCGAGCGCGGCCTCGACAATGTCCGCGTCTGGGTGGACGACGCGCGGCTCCTGCTGGCGGCGCTTCCCGAGCGCTCGCTGGGCCGCGTCTTCATCCTGTTTCCCGATCCCTGGCCGAAGCTGCGCCATCACAAGCGCCGCATGGTCTCGGCCGCGACCCTCGACCGGCTCGGGCGGCTGATGAAGGATGGCGCCGAGCTTCGCCTCGCCACCGACGATGTGGGATATCTCCGCTGGATGCTGGAGCTGGCGCCCATGCATCCCGCCTTCGAATGGATGGCGCGCGGCCCGGAGGACTGGCGGCAGCGCCCGGCCGATTGGCCCGCCACCCGCTACGAGCGCAAGGCGATCCTTGCCGGGCGGCAACCTTACTTCCTGCGTCTGCGCCGGCGGCCGCGCTAGCCCTTGCGGTGCCCCTAACAGCGGTGAAAGGGCCGCGAATCGGCCTTGCATGCGGGCAAAATCGGGCTATATTCCGGGCAAATAACCCATAGGATACGGTCTCAGATCGTATCCCTGACAATCAAGGGGTGGGCCCGAGAGCCCGCCCTTTTGCTTTAAGGCCCGGGGCTTTGCTGAAGGATTGCCGGTGATCGACACCGCCCGCATCGAGACGCTGATCGCGCCCTCGCTGGAAGCGATGGGCTACCGGGTGGTGCGCATCAGTGTCATGGGCGGCCGGCGCGCCGTGCTCCAGGTGATGGCGGAGCGGGTCGACGACCGCCCGATGAGCGTCGAGGACTGCACCGAGATCACCCACACGGTCTCGGCGCTTCTCGACGTCGCCGATCCGATCGAGCACGCCTATGTCCTGGAGGTGAGCTCGCCGGGCATCGACCGGCCGTTGGTGCGGCGGCAGGATTACGAGCGCTTTCTCGGCTTCGAGGCGAAGCTGGAGCTGGCGCAGCCGATCGACGGCCGCAAGCGATTCCGCGGCCGGCTCATCGGCCTCGAGGAGGACCGCGTCCGCGTCAGCCTCGGCGCCGAGACGGTGGAGTTGCCGCTGAAGGCGATTGCCCGCGCGAAGCTGGTGCTGACCGACGACCTGATCGCCGCGGCGACGCCGCAGGCCTGACATCAACAAGCGACATCAACGAGAAACCCTGAGAGCAACATGCAATCCCCAGCCACATACGCCCGACCCGAGCTGCTGCAAGTCGCCGACACCGTGGCGCGCGACAAGGGCATCGACCGCGACGAGGTGCTGGTCGCCATGGAGCAGGCGATCCAGAAGGCGGGGCGCTCGAAATACGGCCAGGAATACGACATCCGCGCCGAGATCGACCGCAAGAACGGCGAGATCCGCCTGCTGCGCTACCGCGAGGTGAAGGATCCCGTGGAGAACGAGGCGACGCAGATCCCGCTGGTGGAGGCGCGCCGCTTCAACCCCGAGGCGGAGGTCGGCGACTTCATCACCGATCCCTTGCCGCCGATCGATTTCGGCCGCATCGCCGCCCAGACGGCGAAGCAGGTGATCGTGCAGAAGGTGCGCGATGCCGAGCGCCAGCGCCAGTTCAACGAATACAAGGACCGCATCGGCGAGATCGTGAACGGCCTCGTGAAGCGCGTCGAGTTCGGCAACGTGATCGTCGATCTGGGCCGCGCCGAGGCGATCCTCCGCCGCGACGAGCTCCTGCCGCGCGAGAGCTTCCGCCAAGGCGAGCGCGTCCGCGCCTATATCTATGACGTGCGCCAGGAAGTGCGCGGGCCGCAGATCTTCCTCTCCCGCACCCATCCGCAGTTCATGGCCAAGCTCTTCGCCCAGGAGGTGCCGGAGATCTATGACGGCATCATCGAGATCCGCGCGGTGGCGCGCGACCCTGGGAGCCGCGCCAAGATCGCCGTCATCTCCAACGACAGCGGCATCGATCCGGTCGGCGCCTGCGTCGGCATGCGCGGCAGCCGCGTCCAGGCGGTGGTGGCGGAGCTCCAGGGCGAGAAGATCGACATCATCCCCTGGTCGCAGGACCCCGCAACCTTCGTGGTGAACGCGCTCGCCCCCGCCGAGGTGGCAAAGGTGGTGATGGACGAGGACCAGCGCCGCATCGAGGTGGTGGTGCCCGACGACCAGCTGAGCCTCGCCATCGGCCGGCGTGGCCAGAACGTGCGGCTTGCCTCCCAGCTCACCGGCTGGGACATCGACATCTTGACCGAGGCCGAGGAATCCGAGCGCCGCCAGGAGGAATTCCGCACCCGCAGCCAGATGTTCATCGAGGCACTGGACGTCGACGACGTCATTGCCCATCTCCTGGTGACCGAAGGCTTCACCTCGGTGGAGGAAGTCGCCTTCGTTCCCACCAGCGAGCTCGCCGGCATCGAGGGCTTCGAGGAGAGCGTGGCGGCGGAGCTGCAGGAGCGCGCCCGCGTGTTCCTCGAGGAGCAGGCGGCGCGCGCCGAGGAGAAGCGCAAGGAGCTCGGCGTCAGCGACGAGATCGCGGCGATCGAGGGCATGACCCCGGCGCGTCTCGTGGCGCTCGGCGAGAAGGGCGTCAAGAGCCTCGATGATCTCGGCGACCTCGCCGCCGACGAGCTCAACGAGATGCTGCCGGCGAACCTCAAGCTCGAGCCCGACGACGCCGACCGCATCATCATGGCGGCGCGGGCGCACTGGTTCGGCGAGGAACCCGCCGCCGCCGGCGACGGCGCGAGCCAGGAGTAGCCGCCACGGACCAGGCGCTCGACATCCTCGACGACGAGCAGACCGGCCCGCTGCGGCGATGCCTGGTCACCGGCGAGGTGCGCCCGAAATCGGCGCTCCTCCGCTTCGTGATCGATCCCGCCGGGAAGCTGGTTCCCGATGTCGCCGAGCGCCTGCCGGGCCGCGGTTTGTGGACCGGCGCCGCGCGCGATATAATTGCGACGGCGATCCGGAAGCGGCTGTTTCAGCGGGCGGCCCGGGCGTCGGTGGAGGTCGAGACCGATCTCGCCGACCGCGTCGAGGCGCTGCTGGTACGGCGCGCCATCGACCTCATCGGCATGGCCCGGCGCGCCGGGCTTGCCGTCCAGGGCTTCGCCAAGGTGGAGGCGCTGCTGGCGCAGAAGGCGGCCGGCGTGCTGGTCGCCGCCGCCGACGGCAGCTCCGATGGGCGCCAGAAGCTGCGCGCCCGCGCCGGCGACCTGCCGGTGGTCGAGGTGCTGAGCAGCGCCGAGCTGGGCGCCGCCTTCGGGCGCGAGAGCGCCGTTCACGCGGCGCTGAAGCCGGGGCCGCTCGCGGAGGCGTTCTCGATCGACACCGCCCGCCTCGGCGGGTTCCGCATGACGACGACAGCGACGCGCGCCAGCGCCGGCGCTCATGGCATTCAAGAAGGGACTTCGACCGGACCGCATGACTGACAACAACGAGCAGGAAAACAAGCGCCCCCTGAGCCTCGGCCGCCCCGGCGGCCGGCTCGAGCTGCGCAAGCCGATCGAGACCGGCCAGGTCCGGCAGAGCTTCCCCCACGGCCGCTCCAAGACCGTGCAGGTCGAGGTGCGCCGCAAGCGCGCGCCGGGCCCGAGCCTCGACAAGCCGGAGGCGCCGGCAGGCACGTCGAGCAGCGCCCAGCAGGCGACGCCCTCCGCGGCGCCGACGACGGCCCCGGCACGCCGCCCCATGGTGATGCCGCGCGGCCTCACCGCCACCGAGCAGGCGACCCGCCAGCGGGCGCTCCAGGGCGCCATCCATGCCGACGAGGAGGCACGCAAGCAGGCGGTCCTCGACGCCGACCGCCGCCGCGTCGACGAGCAGCGGCGCCAGGAAGAGGAAAAGCTCCGCCGCGAGGAAGAGGCGAAGCGCCGCAGCGAGGAAGAGGAGGCCAAGCGCAAGGCGGAGGAGGAGGCAAAGCAGCGCGCCGATGCCGAGGCCAAGCGCCGCACCGAGGAAGAGAAGCGCCGCGAGATGGCGGAGCGCGCCGGCAAGGCGGCGGCGGCCAAGGTGGCG
This sequence comes from Allostellaceae bacterium, assembly GCA_035507155.1. Lineage (GTDB taxonomy): Bacteria > Pseudomonadota > Alphaproteobacteria > ATCC43930 > CGMCC-115725 > DASZHJ01. The sequence goes on along the minus strand of DATJOK010000168.1, from coordinate 4,879 downwards.
GCGCTCTCCGCCGCCGGCAAGGTCAAGATCGACGAGGAGCCGGAAGAGGAGTTCGCCGCCAAGCGCGGCGCCAAGGCGGAGCCGCGCAAGACGCCGCTGGTGCCGCGGCGCGAGGAGCCGCGCCGGCGCGGCGGCAAGCTGACGGTGACCCGCGTCCTCAATCAGGACGAGGACGAGCGCGTGCGCAGCCTCGCCTCGGTGAAGCGCGCCCGCGAGCGCGAGAAGCAGCGCCTGATGCAGATGGCCCAGGAGCCGACCAAGATCCTCCGCGAGGTGGTGATCCCGGAGACCATCACGGTGCAGGAGCTCTCCAATCGCATGGCCGAGCGCGGCGCCGACGTGATCAAGGCGCTGATGCGCATGGGCGTGATGGCGACCATCAACCAGGTGATCGACGCCGATACCGCCGAGCTGGTGGTGACCGAGTTCGGCCACAAGCTGAAGCGCGTTTCCGAGGCCGACATCGAGCTCGGCCTCAAGGGCGAGGAGGACGTGGAGGCGACGCTGGAGCCGCGGCCGCCGGTGGTCACCATCATGGGCCACGTCGATCACGGCAAGACCTCGCTGCTGGACGCGCTCCGCCACACCGACGTGGCGGCGGGCGAGGCCGGCGGCATCACCCAGCACATCGGCGCCTATCAGGTGACGCTGGCGGGCGGCCAGAAGATCACCTTCATCGACACGCCGGGCCACCAGGCCTTCACCCAGATGCGCGCCCGCGGCGCCACCGTCACCGACATCGTCGTACTGGTGGTCGCCGCCGACGACGGCATCAAGGAGCAGACGGTGGAGGCGATCCGTCACGCCAAGGCGGCCGAGGCGCCGATCATCGTCGCCATCAACAAGATGGACAAGCACGACGCCAATCCCGACAAGGTGCGCCAGGAGCTGCTGCAGCACGAGATGGTGGTGGAGAAGCTCGGCGGCGACGTGCTCGACGTCGAGGTCTCCGCCCTCAAGAAGACCAACCTCGACAAGCTCGAGGAGGCGATCCTGCTGCAAGCGGAGATCCTCGACCTCAAGGCCAATCCCTTCCGTCCCGCCGACGGCGTCGTCATCGAGGCGAAGCTGGAGCGCGGCCGCGGCGCGGTCGCCACCGTGCTGATCAAGCGCGGCACCCTCAAGGTCGGCGACATCTTCGTCACCGGCAGCGAGTGGGGCCGCGTGCGCGCCCTCATCGACGACCGCGGCCAGCAGATCGACGAGGCGGGGCCCGCCACGCCGGTCGAGGTGCTGGGATTGAACGGCGTGCCGCTTGCCGGCGACGACTTCACCGTCGCCGAGAACGAGAGCCAGGCGCGCGACATTGCCGACTTCCGCCAGCGTCGCCGCCGCGACCAGCAGGCGGCGGCGGGCGGCCGCGGCACCCTCGAGCAGATGTTCTCGCAGATCGCCGCCGGCGTCGCCAAGGAGCTGGCGGTGGTGGTGAAGTCCGATGTGCAGGGCTCGCTCGAGGCGATCGTCGGCTCGCTGGAGAAGCTCGGCGGCGACGAGGTGAAGGTCCGGGTGCTGCACTCGGCGGTGGGCGGCATCAACGAGAGCGACGTCATCCTCGCCAAGGCGTCGAGCGCCGCCATCATCGGCTTCAACGTCCGCGCCAACCCGCAGGCGCGCGACCTCGCGCGGCGCGACGGCGTCGAGATCCGCTACTATTCGATCATCTACGACGTGATCGACGACATGAAGAAGGCGATGTCGGGCCTGCTGTCGCCGTCGCTCCGCGAGCGCTTCCTCGGCAACGCGGCGATCCGCGAGGTGTTCAACATCTCCAAGGTTGGCAAGGTCGCCGGCTGCATGGTGACCGAGGGCCTGGTGCGCCGCGGCGCCAAGGTGCGCCTCCTGCGCGACAACGTCGTGATCCACGAAGGAAGCCTCAAGACCCTGAAGCGCTTCAAGGACGAGGTGCGCGAGGTCAAGGAAGGCTACGAGTGCGGCATGGCGTTCGAGAACTACGACAACATCCAGGTCGGCGACGTGATCGAGTGCTTCGAGGTGGAAGAGGTCGCGCGCGCCATCGCCTGATGGCCTGATCGGGGACCGCTCCGCCTGGGCGCGGAGCGGTCGCGAGGACACCGGTACCCATGAGACGCAAGGAACGATCCCCCCGCGGAGAGCCCTCGCCGCGCCAGCTGCGCGTCGGCGAGGAGGTGCGCCATGCCCTCGCGCGCATCTTCGCCCGCGGTGAGCTCAACGATCCCGCGCTGGCCGGCGTCACTCTCACCGTGACCGAGGTCCGCATGAGCCCGGACCTGAAGCATGCCGGCGTCTTCGTGATGCCGCTCGCCGGCGCCCACGCGCCGGAAGTGCTCGCCGGCCTGAAGCGCGGCGCCTCCTTCCTGCGCGGGCTCCTCGCCCATGAGGTGACGCTCCGCTTCCTCCCCACCCTCGCCTTCCGGCTCGACACCTCCTTCGATCACGCCAACCGCATCAACGAGCTGCTGCACCGGCCCGAGGTGCAGCGCGACGTCGACGCGGCCTCGACGGAAGAAGCCGCCGGGGCGCCCGGGGACGAGGATGAGCCGTAAGCGACGCGGCAATCCCGTCAGCGGCTGGGTGATCCTCGACAAGCCCCTGGGCATGAGCTCGACCCGGGCGGTGGGCGCGGTCCGCCGGCTCTTCGAGGCCCAGAAGGCGGGCCACGGCGGGACCCTCGACCCGCTCGCCACCGGCATCCTGCCGATCGCGCTGGGCGAGGCCACCAAGACGGTTCCCTTCGTGATGGATGGCCGCAAGGTCTACCGCTTCACCGTCCGCTGGGGCGAGCGCCGGAGCACCGACGACGCCGAGGGGGCGGTCGTCGCGACCTCCGACCGGCGACCCGGCCGGTCCGAGATCGAGGCGGCGCTCCCCGCTTTCACCGGCGAGATCCAGCAGCGGCCGCCCGAATACTCCGCGCTTCACGTGGAGGGCGAGCGTGCCTATGACCTCGCCCGCCGGGGCGAGACGGTGGTCCTGGCGCATCGTCCCGTGCGGGTGGAGAGCTTCCGCCTGGTGGCGATGCCCGACGCGGACCATGCGGAATTCGAGGCGGAGGTGGGCAAGGGCACCTACATCCGGGCGCTCGGCCGCGACCTCGCCGAGGCCCTCGGCACCGTGGCCCATGTCGCAACCCTGCGGCGGGTGCGGGTCGGGCCCTTTACCGAGGCCCAGGCGATTTCCCTGGAAAACCTCGCCTCTCTCGGGCATAGTCCCGGCCCATTCGGGCACCTGCTTCCGCTCGAGACGGCGCTGGACGACATCCCGGCCCTAGCCTTGACGGAAGCCGAAGCGACCCGCCTCCGATGCGGCCAGACCGTGCTTCCGCTCCGCCCCTCCGATCGGGCCTTTGTACTGGAGCTTGGCGACGGCCGGCGCATCCGAGCCACCTGCGGCGACAAGCTGGTGGCGCTGGCGGAAATCGCGGCGGGCGCGTTGCGGCCGGTGCGCGTCATGAACCTCTAGAAACAGGAGACTACCGATGTCGATCGCCCTCCCGCGCAAGCAGGAGATCATCAAGGACTTCGCCCGCAAGGAGGGCGACACCGGCTCGCCGGAAGTGCAGATCGCCGTGCTGAGCGAGCGCATCCGCAATCTGACCGAGCACCTCGCGACCCACAGCAAGGATTTCCATTCGCGCCGCGGCCTCCTCGTGATGGTCGGCCAGCGCCGGAGCCTGCTCGACTATCTGAAGCGCACCGATGCCGCCCGCTACGAGGCGGTGATCGATCGCCTGGGTCTGCGGCGCTGATCATGCCCCGACCTTCCGGCGTAGGATCGGTACGCCGGAGCGATGACGGTCTGTGTCGAAGCCGCGCCTGGGAAGGCGCCGGCTTCGGCGTGATTCAACCCCATACAGCGGGCGCGTTGCCGCGAGCGTTCTCGCGCCGCGCCCGTTCGCATTTCTGAAGAGAGAAGGAAGAGAGAGATGTTCGAGGTATTCCGCAAGGAAGTGATGTGGGGCGGCCGCCGCCTCACGCTGGAGACCGGCAAGGTCGCGCGCCAAGCCAATGGCGCCGTGATGGCCACTTACGGCGAGACTACGGTGCTCTGCACCGCGGTCGCCAATCGGCAGGTGAAGGCGGGGCAGGATTTCTTCCCGCTCACCGTCAACTATCAGGAGAAGACCTTCGCCGCCGGCAAGATCCCGGGCGGCTTCTTCAAGCGCGAGGGCCGGCCCTCGGAGAAGGAGACGCTGACCTCGCGCCTCATCGACCGGCCGATCCGCCCGCTCTTCGCGCCGGGCTTCCTCAACGAGACCCAGGTGGTTTGCACGGTGCTGAGCCACGATCTCGAGAACGATCCCGACATCGTGGCGCTGGTCGGCGCCTCGGCGGCGCTCACCATCTCCGGCATTCCGTTCCTGGGACCGATCGGCGGCGCCCGCGTCGGCTACATCGACGGCAAGTATGTGCTGAACCCGCGCCTCGACGAGCTGCCGACGAGCCGGCTCGACCTCGTGGTCGCCGGCACCCAGGAAGGCGTGCTGATGGTGGAGTCCGAGGCGAAGGAGCTCTCCGAGGAGGTGATGCTGGGAGCCGTCATGTTCGGCCACCAGCAGTTCCAGCCGGTGATCCAGGCGATCATCGAGCTCGCCGAGTCCTGCGCCAAGGAGCCCTGGGACCTGGCGCCGCCCTCGCCGGAGAAAGAGGCGATCGAGCAGAAGCTCCGCGCGGCGATTTCCGGCGATCTCGCCGCCGCCTATGCCGAGCAGCAGAAGCAGGCGCGCAGCAACCAGCTCGACGCCATCAAGGTGAAGGTCGCCCAGACGTTTTCCGAGGAGCCGCAGAAGACGGTCGCCCTCAAGATGATCAAGGACCTCGAGAAGGAGATCGTCCGCGGCGCCATCCTGGAGAGCGGCAAGCGCATCGACGGCCGCGACACCAAGACCGTGCGGCCGATC